>DKWR01000031.1 GCA_002491825.1 Ruminococcaceae bacterium UBA7147 | reverse complement strand
ATTTTTGTGTGGACACGGCACGCCGTGTCCCTACGTCAACGTTGCTATAATTCCAACGCTAAATTATCGTTTACAATAATTTCCATATAAATCCAAATAATAACAGGGGTGAGATTATGCCTATAAAAATCATACGACAGGACATTACAAAGCTTGAATGTGACGCAATCGTCAACGCCGCTAACAACACTCTTTTAGGCGGCGGAGGTGTTGACGGTGCAATCCACAGAGCCGCAGGGGAAGAACTGCTTGAGGAGTGCATAACGCTCGGTGGCTGTAAAACAGGTCAGGCGAAAATTACAGGCGCATACAATCTTCCCTGCAAATATGTTATCCATACCGTAGGACCGATTTGGAAAAACGGAAATTACGGCGAAAATGATTTGCTTACTTCCTGCTATAAAAATTCCCTTGAGCTTGCAAAACAATACGAGTGCAAATCGGTTGCGTTTCCGCTTATTTCTTCAGGCAGATTCGGCTACCCGAAGGACAAGGCACTGCGTGTTGCAACAGATACAATCAGCGATTTTCTGCTTGAAAACGAAATGCTTGTGTGTATTGTTGTGTTTGATAAAAAGGCTTTTTCAATCGGCAAAAAGCTGTTCTGCGACATTCAGCAGTACATAGACGATAACTATGCTGAGCGTTTTGCAAACCGCCGCAGAGGTGCATTTGAAAGCACTGTGATGTTCGAGGATATTGATTGTGACGGAATACCGTGCGCTCCGTCAATGCAAAGGGCAAGTCTTGACGAAATGCTGTTGCAGATTGACGAGAGCTTTTCACAAATGCTCCTGCGCAAGATTGACGAAAGCGGAATGACCGATTCGCAGTGCTACAAAAAGGCGAATATCGACAGGAAGCTGTTCTCCAAAATCAAAAGCAACGTAAACTATAAGCCGAGCAAGACTACTGCAATCGCCTTTGCAATTGCGCTTGAGTTAAGCCTTGACGAAACAAGGGACTTCCTTATGAAGGCAGGCTATGCACTGTCGCACAGCAACAAGTTTGACATAATTATCGAGTACTTTATTACAAATAAGAATTATAATATCTTTGAAATTAACGAGGCACTCTTTGAATTTGACCAGTGCCTACTCGGAGTTTAATTTTTTAAATTTGTCGCTTCGTATGCGACCATCTGAAACCAAATAACTTTTATAATGTGATTGTAAGGTAAAAACCTGCAATCACATTTTATTTTATCAGGAGGATTTGATTATGAAAAACAACATTACAGAACTCGTTTTTATTCTTGACAGGAGCGGCTCAATGGGCGGTCTTGAAAGCGACACAATCGGCGGCTTTAACTCGATGATTGAAAAGCAGAAAAAGCAGGACGGCAAGGCTTATGTTTCGACAATTCTGTTTGACAACGTAAGCGAGGTTATTCACGACAGAGTAAGCCTTGAAAAAGTACAGCCGATGACTGATAAAGAATATTATGTAAGAGGCTGTACCGCACTTCTTGACGCAGTCGGAGGAGCTATTCACCACATAGGAAACATTCACAAGTACGCACGTAAAGAGGACGTTCCCGAGCATACGCTTTTTGTGATAACAACCGACGGAATGGAGAATGCAAGCCATAATTATGATTTGAAAACAGTCAAAAAGATGATTGAACGTCAGCAGAAAAAATACGGCTGGGAGTTTCTCTTTATCGGCGCAAACATTGACGCAGTGCAGACGGCAGGCTCGTTTGGTATTCCTGCAAACCGTGCAGTTGATTACAACGCAGACGGAGAGGGAACAAGGATTGTATATGAAAGCGTTTCGAATGCAGTATCGCAGTGCAGAGCCTGTGTGCCGATATGCGACGAATGGAAAGACGAGATAGACGAGGACTACAAAACACGCAAAATAAACCGATAACAAAATATGGCAGAGCAGCTTTTATTAGCTGTCCTGCCTTTTTCGGACCAAAAAGAAAATTATTCTGATAAAGCAAATTAATCTTACTTATTATAATATATTATTTTTTCTTCATACAGTTGTTAAAGCACTTCTTGTCAAATTCTGGGTTGAAAGCATAGAAGTTCTTTTCATCAAGCCCACTTGTAAGCTGATATACAATAGCGCCAATCATCTCAAGCTGCTCCGGCTACTTGGTGCCTGACGAGTTCCCGCGGTTGGAAGTTTTACCGTTTAAAATCTATAAATTCATATCATACGGAAAGCTTGATAAACGCACAACCAAGCTTTTAAAAGAGTCGGACAAGCACAGAAGAAAATGCTTTACAGCAAGGCTGTATCTTATATAAAGCAACTCTAAAAAATTGATTGATACATTACTGTTTTTATGATAGAATTTAAGTGAGATTTTGAAAATTGTTTAGGTGAACTTATAATGATAAAACCAAAGAAATTACAAAAGGGCGATAAAATTGCAATTGGAGAAATATTTAGCAGGTAACTGATTATGGACTTAAGAAGAACCTTTAACACAGATGAATACAATTACGACAAGTCAAGACCTGATTATCCTAAAGAGTTATTTAATGACATTTTTGATTATATCAATTTATCAGAAAATAGTAATATACTTGAAATTGGAATTGGCACAGGGCAGGCTACTTTACCGTTCTTAAATAAAGGGTGTAATGTGACTGCTGTTGAGCTTGGAGACAAGCTTGCGAGATATTGTGCGCAGAAATTTTCGCATTTTGATAATTTCAGTATTATTAATTCAGATTTCATTGAAGCCGATTTACCTGAAAAGAGCTTTGACCTTATTTACAGTGCAACGGCGTTCCATTGGATTCCGAATGACAGCGGATATGAAAAAATAAAATCATTGTTAAAGTCTGACGGTGCTGTTGCCTTGTTCTGGAATCACCCGTTTGTTAGCAATGTAAGTGACGAAACAAACCTTGCGAGTATGTCTGTGTATAAAAGGTACCGTCCGAATGATAAAATACCTGTTGAATTTGATTCGATAAAATGTCAGGAGCAAATCAATGAACTTAAGCGTTATGGATTTGCCAATATAAAATCAAAAGTATATAAACGAATTCGCAGGCTGACAAGTGGGGAATACATATCTTTAATTAAGACCTATTCCGACCATAATTTTTTGTCTGAAAAAGTACGAAACGCTTTTGAAAAGGATATGAAGAAAGCTATTGACGATGTCGGCGGAGTCATTAATATTTACGATACGATTGATTTGTATTTAGGAAGCAATTCACTATGAACATAGAGTACAGAAAAGCAACGCTTATGGAAGATTGAAAGGAATATAAAAATGGAAGTAAAGTTTTATGATACAGTAGAAGATAAGTTATTAAAATTTGCGGTGATTGTCGCAAAGTCAAACGGCAAGTGGGTGTTCTGCAAACACAAAGAACGTGATACATACGAATGCCCGGGCGGTCACAGAGAAGCAGGTGAAAATATCGACGACGCTGCAAGGCGTGAATTGTATGAGGAAACCGGAGCGATTGAATATACTATACAGCCAATCTGTGTTTACTCGGTAACTGCTCCGGATAATTTCAACGGTGCGGAAACATTCGGCAAGCTCTACTTTGCGGATATTACAACCTTCGAAGCGGAACTGCACAGCGAAATTGAGAAGATTGTACTATTTAACGAGCTACCGACAAAGTGGACATATCCTCAGATACAGCCGCTTTTATTAAAAGAGGTAGAGCGTAGAATTTTTCCTGAAATTGTAATGGAGGATAAAAATTGAAATACAGAAATATTCTTTGGGATTGGAATGGTACAATTCTCAACGATACGCCCGTTGCTTTTGAAGCGACAAATATTCTGTTGGAAAGATACGGCTATCCTACAATTACGTTAGAGTATTATAGAGATAATATTGACACACCTATTGTGAATTTTTACAGTAAAATCTTTGACCTGAATAAACACGTTATGCAAATGCTCGACGATGAGTGGGGCGTTTTGTATAATCAGATTTCCGATAAAATCGGTTTACACGAGGGGGTTAAGGAATTATTGCGTTTCTTTGCCGATGAAAACTGCTGTCAGGTAATATTGTCGGCTTTCAGAACAGAGGAAATCACAAAATACGCACGCAAGTTTTTGTTAGAGAAATATTTTGACGATATTCTCGGTACGCAAAATATCGTAATGGAAAGTAAAACTATACGTGGCAAACGTTATATGAATGAACACAAATTTGCTCCTGAACAAACGCTGTATATCGGCGATACTGTACACGATTGCGAAACCGCTCTTGCGTTAGGTGTAGATTGTGTGCTGTTCTCAGGCGGACAACAGTCACCGAAATTATTGCAAAAATGCGGCGTACCTGTATCTGATAGCTTTGCGGAAATCAAAAATCAGATTATTATTTAGGAGACTTTTTCAATATAAAGCAACCCTCAATCAGCACAGTAGAGTTGATTGAGGGTTGTTTATTCTATTAGATTTTAATTTACCGATATCGGTGTTCCCTTGACTTTTATCCTACTTCATTGTATTGAATTGAGTTTCCGATAA
>DKWR01000014.1:16005-19636 GCA_002491825.1 Ruminococcaceae bacterium UBA7147 | reverse complement strand
TCTTATTCATTTGCAACAGCCCCTATTAAGCAAGATAATTATACCATAATCACATATAAGATACAAATAAAAACTTAATTTTTGTGTAAAATTTTTCAGTTATAATTAGGTAAAAATAAACAAAACCGTTATTGGATATAGACAAATAACGGTTCGTATTCTTATATATAATGCTCAATATAGCAAACAAAAAGACAAAAACAAAACAATTATGTAAACACATTGTTTTTCAGCTGTCAAAAAGCTCCGGATGCATTCGGCTGTAGTGGAAAATATACTGCTGTGCAATTCCGGCGTATTCTCCGAAATCTTCGGGTTTCATATTCGGGAACAGCTTTTCCATGGCACGTTTCATCCACACGTCAACGGGAAACGCCTCAATCCTGTGAAGTCCGAACAGCAGTGTGCAGTCTGCGACCTTAACACCCACGCCCGTAATTTTCATAAGCTCGGCTCTTGCCTCATCATAATCGCAGTAACGGCACTTTTCAAGGTCAACCGCACCCGAGGCAACCTTTTGAGATGCATCAATAAGGTAACGGTTTCTAAATCCTGCACGCAACGGCGCAAGGTCGTCGGGGGTAAGCTGTGCCATTTTTTCGGCTGTAGGAAATGCATATCCGCCTTCAATTTTCTCGCCTAAGTACTCGCACAGCCGCTGAACAATTCCCTTTATCCTCTTTATATTATTGTTCTGCGAAATTATAAAAGTACAGAGTGCTTCATACGGCTCCTGACGCAGGATTCTGATTCCCGACGCATACTTTGCCGCTTCACACAAAACGGGGTGAAGCCTGCTGATTTCATTCCTTATTTTTCCGTAGTCAAGCGACAAATCAAAATAATCATACCAGAATTTTTCAAAATCCTTTTTATTTGTGTTTTCTATATATAAGGTGTTATTTTCAAGTCTTACCGTTACGAATTTTCCGAAAGCAATACCCGAAAACGAACCGTCCTCGTGTTCTGTCCAGCGAAAGCTCTGACCGCAGTCAAGCGTCTGTGCAAGATCAAGGTCATAAACTTCCTCAACTCTTACGCCGTTTTCAAATTCTACGCAATTCATAATATCAGCCTCCTGAAAATAATTATACCACAAACCGACATTTTTGTGATACAATAAAATAAAAACTACGGAGGAATAAAATGAAAGAAACAATATGTACAATTCCGATTAACGATATTTTTATGCCGAAGGACGGCTGTCCGATTTGCCGAATGGAAAAGATGCTTGAGGAACAGTACGTGAAATTTGTTACAGGCGACGCTATGATGGAGCCTAACATAAGAATTGAAACAAACAAAAAAGGCTTTTGCCACCGTCATTTTTCGCAGATGTTTGAAAAAGGTCAAAAGCTGCCCAATGCACTTATCCTTGAAAGTCACTTACAGGAAATCATAGACAATCTTATGCCGAAAAAGCTGAAATGCAAGCCCGACAAAAAACAGCTTGAGGGAATTAAAACCGAGCTTGAATCCTGCTATGTCTGCGACAGAATAGAGTGGGATATGCGCCACTTTATGGCGACAATTTTTGTTGAATGGGCAAAGGGAGAGGAATTTCGCAGTTTATACAATGAACAGCCGTTTATCTGCCTTAAGCACTACTCCTTTATAATGGAAACAGCAACTGCAAAAGGCGGTATGCCGTCAAAATATCTTTCTGATTTTCACGAAGAAACCGCCGCACTTACCAAAAATTATCTTGATTCGCTCAAAGGCGACATCACTCATTTTTGCTCAATGTTTGACTACAGAAGCAAAGGGCAGGAATGGGGCAGTTCGAAGGACTCAATTGAAAGAAGCATTGAATTTTT
Source organism: Ruminococcaceae bacterium UBA7147 (assembly GCA_002491825.1). GTDB lineage: Bacteria > Bacillota > Clostridia > Oscillospirales > Acutalibacteraceae > Ruminococcoides. The sequence continues at coordinate 17,819 of DKWR01000014.1, read as the reverse complement.
AACAGGAGAAAAGCCCTGAAAAACAACAGGCTGACTGAAGTGTAATTTTCAGTCAGCCCTATTTTTACTTTATATGAAATTGCTCCGAAACGGTCGGGCAAATAAGGTTTGATACTATTAACCTGTCTGCTCGATTTGCGTGTCGAGGCACTCGACTTTTATTCGGCAGTCGGCTCTGCTACAGTCGGTGAATTTCCCCAGACCGCAATTACGGCATTGTAAAATTCCACGGGCAGTTTCACCTTGAGCAGTTCACGCTCGGTCTGCGTGTTCATATAGGCGTTGCGGATATTATCTCCGACCTTTATATCCGTTCCGTCAACCGTTATGTACTGCTGTTTTAAAACAGATACGCTGTCGGTTGTCAGCATATCAAGCGTTAGTTTTTCTTTAATTTCCATAAATTCACCTCTCGTTATTTAAGTTTTATCTGAAGCGTTCCTCTTAACACTTCGTCCTGCATAACGGCTGTTGCTTCGGTGCATTTTAATGTCAGCCATGAATTTGTAAGATAGCTTGTCATTTGCGTGTTTTTGCTCGTAACGGAAATCTGTCTGTTCTGATTACTTATTATATCCGGCGCAAAAGGCAAGCCTGTAAACTGCATATAGCTGAATGAACCCGCATTGAATACAATATTGAAAAATATATCCACAACCCCGCCGAATTTCTGATACTTAAACTCACACGATTTCACCAGTTCCGAGTCTATTGCGCTCTGAGTATAAACAGTAAGTTCTCCGCTTCCTGTTTCAACATTTGAGCTGTCATATTTACTGTTTATGCTTGTTTTGACCTCATCGGCAAGCTTGTCGGCTGTAACCGCTCCGTTTTGCAGATGGTTTGTGCTAATCTGATTCTGCGCAATATTATTGCCTGACACTGCATTATTCGCAAGCTTCAATGCCGTAATCGCACCGTTGGCAATTTTTTCATTTGTAACCGCCCTGCTTGCAATGTTGTCGGTTTTGACAGAGCCTGCGGTGTTGTCGAGCTTGCCGGACAAAGCGTCGTCAACCTCGCTGAAATCATAATAATATTCATGCAAATAGCCGATTGACGGATAATTAGCGTCCTCATCCGTGATTTTGTTTTTTTCCGCAACTTTATTTCCGATATTTTCGCCGTCGGTAATGCCGTAGCCTGCAAGAGTAGTTGACTTGTCTGCTTTATTGTCAAGGTCGGTCTGCTTAATCTTTTCTACGTTCTGCTCAATCTGTGCCTGCTGTTTTTTGATTTCTTCAAGCACAGAATAAGCTTCATCACGAAGCTTTACGGTTTCGGAATTGGGATTTGCGTACTCACTGTCCTCAACGGGCAGACTTTCGTCGGCATAAAGCCTTACGATTTCGGTCTGAAATACAAGCCCGAATTTGTTTCTTCCCTCAATCTGAAGCTCAAAGTAGCCGTGGCTAAAGATGTCATTTTTCTTTACAATCCATCTTATTTCCGTACCCTCGCCGTCGGGAATTACATTGTCGGGCGTAATAGAGTTTACGCTTCCGTCTGCAAAGCGCAGGTGAAGCGTGTAGCTGATTAAGTCGTCTGACACCCCTTTGATATAGAAGTACTGAGTATAGGCAATGTTATCGCCCGTAACTCCCACGCAGTCAGTGTCATAACACTCAATCGGTTTTTTCATTTGGTATATAATCATTTTTTCACCTCCACTTACAGCGAAAAAACGAAAAAAATTGCATAAATATATGCAATTTCCGAAAAAATAATTTTTATTTTTTAATTCCCTATTAATTCAGCTTCGTTTCCAGTAATCATTTGTAACGATAAACGATAATTTAGCCGAGTGCCTCGGC
>DKWR01000014.1:10203-15705 GCA_002491825.1 Ruminococcaceae bacterium UBA7147 | reverse complement strand
TGTAGCCCGAATTTTAAGTTGATATGTAGGTGACGTTTAGGGCGACCACACAGGGTCGCCCCTACGGTATAAACAGACGATTAGTATCAAACTGTAGGGGCAGCCCTGTGTGGCTGCCCGATAGATAACAACAAATGTTTCCTTAACATCCGTAGGGACACGGCGTGCCGTGTCCGCAGTGGCAATCGAACTTTACCGATTAAATTGTAGTTTTAGAGAAAAACTCACATTTCCGTAGGGGACGGGTTCCCACACGTCCCGATACGTTGCCTATATATCAATCAACCCGAGGAAAACAAACTTATCCAAACAACACGCACTATTACAAATTCGGAGCACAGCGACCCTTAACTCCACACTCCACATTCCACACTCCAAACTGAAATAAATTATCTTTTTGCTTATTAAACAAATTACTCCGATTAATCAATTTGCAAACCCGAGCACCTTGTCAACCGACTTTGAGAACACCTTCCACTCCTGCTGTTTTTCGGTGAGCTGTTTTTCGCCCTTGCGTGTGAGGTGGTAATACTTGCGCTTTCTGCCGTCACATTCCTCCCAGTAGCTCTCAAGGAAGTTTTCTTCCTCAAGTGCGTGGAGAATAGGATACAAAGTTCCCTCTTTCAGCTCAAAAACGCTTTCACTCTGTAATTCTAACTCCTTTATGATTTTGTAGCCGTACAAGTCCTTGCTCTTTAAAACGCTCATAACAAGCATTGATGTGCTTCCCTTGATAAGTTCCTTACTGATTTTCATAATAAACACTCCGTTTCTTAATATATATAATCTGTTGGCAGTTCGTTAGATATTTCCTGTCCGTCGTCCGGTTCCTCGCTAAACGGCGGTTCTTCATATGTCGGCTGTTCGTATTCCGATTCGTCGACCATGGGAGGCATAGCCTCTGTTACTTCCTGCTCGATTTCAATTCCTCCTAACATCTTCTTTTCTGTTTCAGACGGCATAAGACGGCTTGAAATCAAATAATAATCATTTCCGTTTAAATTCCACTCAAAACGGTAATTTATGCTTTTATAATGTTCGTTATTCAGAATATCAAAATACTTTTCTTCAAGTCTGAACGTAAATTCAAATACATCTCCGAAATGCGAAACTGACATAGCCTTTGTGTAAAATCCACGTTGCAAAAACTCGTCAAGAGTCATTCCTGATTCCATTTGTTCCTGTTCGTCAGCGGTGATAAATCCCGAATCCTCCGCAAGAATAAACGACCTGTCTAAATCTGTCCTTCCATAAAAAAGATTTATCCCACCCAAATCAATCGTCATAATCGCCGAGTCGTTGTAGCCATTGTGATAGGTTTTCTGAACGCTCTGCCATATGTTGCCGTCACTGTAGTAGCTTTCGTAGCCTGCATTGAGCAGGTCATCTTTCAACTGCTCATCTGTACCCCATACATCAGCGTTTATAACGAAGTCAATCGCTTTTTCTCTTGCTCTCTGCATTTCAAGCTGTTTGTCCTCAATATTAATCAGCGCAAAGACCGTTGTAACGCTCATAACAAGCAGGCTCACGGCAAGCACAATACTCAAAACGGGTTTTGCAATTTTTATCGGTATCCATAGTCTGCGGGCGGTTTTCATTCTGCTCTGTCGGTAAATTGCAATCAGTATTGTTACTGCAACGGCAAGCAGAATCAGATAAATAACAACTGCGCCGATATGGTAAAAAATCTGTTCCGAGTCGGGAATGTAGCTGTAGCCGAAAAGGCTGTCAGCAAAATCCGTAAAGCCGTTTTTGAGTATCATAACCGCAGGGTAGAGCAACGGTTGAAACGGCGAAAACTGAAACGCAGGGTGCGTAAAATCAGGGAAATACGCAACCGCCGTTACAATCAGCGACAACACAAGCAACGATGATGATACTATGTTCTTCTGCCTGTACGCCTTGCAAAGCAAAATCAGAAACGCACCGCAGATTAACATTGACAGAAAATCAAAGGTTACCGAATGAACAATCGAAAAGCTTGCGTCACCGTAGCGGAAAAGGTGCTCAATCGGAATTACGTTAAAGCAGAGCAGAGAGAACGCAACGGCGAAAACTGCTGTAATTATGCTCCATAGATTTTTGCTTTTGCCGTTTTTGTGCAGAGCGTTGAGCGGTACGGCGGTATCGTCGGGATTGCCCATTTCCTCGGTTGCCTTTTGCAACGCATCTTCTTTGCTGTAACCGATTTCTTCATAATAATCAGCCTTATCTAAAATATGGCTTTCAAGCTCGGCAGTAATGCTTTGCCGAGCGGTTTTGTTTTGTATCAATTCCGATACTCTGTCTAAAAATTTGTTTTCCACAAATCTCACCTCCAATATTAATATCTGATTTTTCCGAATTCGGATAACACGAACTCGCCCTTGACCTTATTATATATGAAATGACATTGATAGCTTTCGTTGGATTCGCCGTTCAACGAAAAGCTGAAATCAAACGTCATATTTTCACCGTCGCTGTTGTATGCCTTTTCCATAGAATCAACCTTGCGGTAAAATCCGAGTGACAAAAACTCGCCGAGCGACATACCCTCTTTAATCTGCGATTGTTCTTCCTTTGAAATGTACATATCTCTGTCCTCATTATCCGACATATCGTTAAATGTAAAGCTATAATCGTACGCTAAATAAAACATGCTGATATAAGAGCCGTTTAATCCACGCCGAAATTCTGAATATTTAGGCCTTGTGATAAAACACTCGTAGCCTTCCTCTGAAAGCTTTTCTGTGATTGTTTCCGCCCCATCGGTCAAATCAATATTCAACAAAGTGTCGATTGCATATTCCCTTGCAGTCTGATTTTCAAGCCGTTTATCTTCAATTCCCGACCAAGCAAAGGGAATTGAAACGCTCATAATAATCAGAGTTACGGCAAGCGTAATTCCCATAACCGAGCATATAATTCTTACGGGTTTGTACAAACAGCGCCCCTGTTTCATTCTCCGCTGGCGCAGGATTGATACAAGCAGTGTAATTGTCGCAACATTCAGAATAACAAATATCAGAATCGCTCCGAAACGGCAAAATGCACCCTCATTGTCTGAAATATAGCTGTAAGCGAAAATGCTGTCGCAATATCCCGAAAATCCGTGGAACACAACCATAGCTAACGGATACAGCATCGGCTGAAACAGGCAGATGCTCAAGCCCTCGTAATAGACCGTATTCGGGAAATCCACTGCAACTATAAAAATCAATGCGGCTGAAATCATCACTGTCGATACTAAATTTTTCTGCCGGTAAGCCTTGTAAATCAGCAGAACAAATGCCGCACAAATCAAAAACGATATGATTTCATATACAACGGAATGTGTTGTAAAAAACTCGCTCTCGCAGTACTTAAATTTCCGGACAAATTCAAAGTGAAAAAATCCCAAAAACACAACAAAAACAGCTGTAATTATGCTCCATAGATTTTTGCTTTTGCCGTTTTTGTGCAGAGCGTTGAGCGGTACGGCGGTATCGTCGGGATTGCCCATTTCCTCGGTTGCCTTTTGCATTGCAACTTCTTTGCTGTAGCCGATTTCTTCATAATAATCAGCCTTATCTAAAATATGGCTTTCAAGCTCGGCGGTTATGCTTTCCCGAGCGGTTTTGTTTTGTATCAATTCCGATACTCTGTCTAAAAATTTGTTTTCCATAACATCATCTCAATATTCTTTTTATTATCATAACGGGTCGTTGGGAGCATTCAAACCATATATGTGAGTTACCTCGGAAAACAGACCGATAAGGTTTTTGTCAGTGAGCTTGCCATTTTCAAACGTGAGAACATATTTTTTTAGAACTCCCTCTTTTTCGTCCTTAACAGCATAAATAAAGTATATTTCTTTGTCGGTGTACTCCATTTTTTCTTCATCAAATTTTAAATAGCATATAACACAGGCGGCGTTTGAGTAAAAATAATTATTATCCAATTTGGCGAAGTCATAATAATCCATTCCAAGCTCAAAATTGCTGAAATCTTCTCTTGTAAAATACAGCTTATCATTCAGCACGTTGTCGTAATCTTCAACGGTTGTCGAATAATATTCATATAAGTATTCGCCTGTTTCAAGGTCAGCTTCAAGAACCACCCTGTTGTAATCATCATCATTTTCGTAATAATCCTTACTGCCGTCATCGGATATATCCGTCATTTTAATTCCTATATCTGCAAAATCTGCAATTTTACTTTCAAGTACATCGTACCCGCCGTTAAGCATTGCATAATGATTGATACCTACTACAACTTCCTGACAGGTAATACAGTCTATAATCTGCTGACGCTGGTGCTTCACCTGAATAACATTGTCAATCGCAGTATTTTCGGTAAGCTCTCCGTTCTTAAAGGTAACAAAATCAGCCTCATAATCAGCACTTTCATCAAAACGAAAATGAAAGTAGATACTGTCTTCGTAATCGGGAATATACTCGTCATCAATATCCGAGTTATCATAAAATATCCGTTCAACCTCATAGGCTTTTGAACAAATACCCGACCTGATAAATTCGTCAAAGCTTGTTCCGTAGCCGTAATTCGAAAGCTCTTCACGGTCTGCGCTGTCGCACAAAAGGGCGTTTTCCACGATAGAATCTCTTGATGACGTTGCACTGACTGTAACGGAGTAAAAAACGCCGTCCTTTTCGTTGCTGAACAGTCTGAGCATATTTCCGTTATAAAGGAAAACGTACGGAGCATCGGGCGTATCGTGCAAATCAAAGCGGATATCCTGCGTTGCGTTATATCCCGACTTTGCAAGATAATTGAGCTGTTCTTCATAATCGGCACTTATCTCTGCATTAAGCAGGCAGTCAATCATATGTTCACGAACAGCTTGGGTTTTATTGATTTTGTAATCAATCTCGCTGAAGGCTACAGCCGTTCCGACTGACATTACGATAAAATTCAGGGAGAGCAGAACGGTTACTATGTAATGAGAATATTTAAGCGGTTTTCTGAAAAGCTTTGTCGGTTTCATTTTCTCCTGTCGGCTGATTTCAACATATACGGCAATCGCCCACACAACGAGAAATACAAACAAAAATATCGCAAGTCCTTTGTAAATTGCCGTTCCCTGTGGTGGAAGTGCAATAAAGCTGTAGGAGAAAATGCTGTCGATATATCCCGAAAATCCGCTTGTGACAATCATAACAAGCGCATAGGCAAGAGGCTGAAAAAGCGTTGTGACATCGGAAACGAAAATACTTTCCTGAAACAGCGTGTTTGTTGTGTACGTCAGTAACACCTGAATAGCAAACGAGTCGATAATTATTAACGCAATCAGCTTGTTTTTTCGCCTGCGTGCAAGGTACAGCAGAAGAACATAGCCTGCAAAAATGGCAAGAGATATAAAATCGTATTTTACAAAATGAGGGCAGTCGAGATTGTTGTTTGCATAACCGAATCTGTCGCTGTGAATATTGCCGAGAAAAAACAGAAATGCAACTAAAATTGCCGACAAAACCGTGATGATATTTTTAAAAACAGAGCTTTTGTGCAGAGCGTTGAGCGGTA
>DKWR01000014.1:0-9830 GCA_002491825.1 Ruminococcaceae bacterium UBA7147 | reverse complement strand
TTCTTTGCTGTAGCCGATTTCTTCGTAATAATCTGCCTTATCTAAAATGTGACTTTCAAGCTCGGCAGTAATGCTTTGCCGAGCGGTTTTGTTTTGTATCAAAATCCACACTCTGTCTATAAAATTATTCTGCATAAAATCACCTCAAATCCTCTGAAATATACATAGAGTTTATATGCATAGATATTCTATGTATATAATAAAACAGAAACCTTTGCTTGTCAATGAGTTTTGAGGAATTTTAAACCGATTTTATATAAAAAATCGGTGCACCGCTACAAACGATGCACCGACTGTGTATTAATATTTCTTACTTGTTTTCTTCTCTTAAAGTTGTTCTCTTGATTTTTCCGCTGATTGTTTTTGGAAATTCGTCAACGATTTCAAGGTGCTGAATCCACTTGTAAGACGCCATACGCTTGTTGCAGAAGGTCTTGATTTCGCTTTCTGTGTGCTTGTCATGAGCCGTGCCGTCGGCAAACTTTACAATCGCCTTGATAGCCTGACCTCTGTCCTTGTCGGGAACGCCGATTACCGCACATTCAAGCACGTTCGGGTACTGCATAATCACGTTTTCAACCTCGAACGGACCTACACGGAAACCTCTTGTCTTTATGAGGTCATCGGCTCTGCCAACATACCAGTAGTAGCCATCCTCGTCCTTGTAAGCAGTGTCGCCTGTGTGGTAAACTCCGCCCTTCCAGACATTTTCGTAAAGTTCTTCGTTGCCGTAGTACGACATAAAAATTCCGTACTGCTTTTTGTCCTTCGGCGGATAAACTACGATTTCGCCTGTTTCATTTGCGCCAAGCTCATTGCCGCTGTCGTCAATGATATGCACATCATAAAGCGGAGTAGGCTTGCCCATTGAGCCGGGCTTTGCAACCGAGCCTTTGAGGTTTGCAAGCATAAGCACACTTTCGGTCTGACCGAAGCCTTCCATAAGATTGATTCCCGTCTGCTCGAAAACCTTTTCGAATACCTCGCCGTTGAGTGCCTCGCCTGCTGTTGTGAGGTGTTCAAGCGCAGACAAATCGTACTTGTCCATTCCACGCTTAATAAAATATCTGTAAACTGTCGGCGGTGCGCAGAAAGACGTTACCTTGTAACGCTCGATTATGCGCAGGAGCTTGCCGGGTGAGAACTTGTCAAAGTCATACACCATTACTCCGCATCCGCAAAGCCACTGACCGTAGATTTTGCCCCACGAAGCCTTGCCCCAGCCTGTTTCGGCAACGGTAAGGTGAAGTCCCTTTTCCTTTACGCACTGCCAGTACTTTGCTGTGATAATATGACCGAGGGTGTAGGTGTGGTTGTGCTCAACAGCCTTGGGGTAGCCTGTCGTACCCGAGGTGAAGTATATAAGCATAGGCTCTTCAGCCTTTGTGTCAACTCTTTCGAGCGTATCGTCGGCATTTTCAACCTCTGTTGTAAAGTCGATTGTGCCGAAAATCTTTTTTCTGCATACAAAAATCTTTTCAAGTGTGTTCGACTGGGACGCAACAGCCATCAAATCCTCGGCGGTTGTATCGTCGGGAGTGCAGACAGCCGCAGTGATGTTGGCGGTGTCAACTCTGTAGGAAATATCGCTCTGCGTAAGAAGATGGGTTGCAGGAATGATGATTGCGCCGAGCTTGTGGAGCGCAGGAGCAACGTACCAGTACTCGTAGTTTCTCTTGAGGATAACAAGCACCTTGTCGCCCTTTTTGATTCCGTTGTTTCTGAAAACATTAGCCGCCTTGTTGCTGAGTCTGCTGATGTCAGCAAAGGTGAAGGTTTTTTCTTCCTTTTCGGGATTTGTCCAGACAACTGCCGTATCGTCGGGAGCAAGCTCCGCCATTTTGTCAACTACGTCGTAGCCGAAGTTGTAGTTTTCGGGAAAGTCAAGCTCAAAGTCGAGCAGATTTCCGTTTTCGTCAAGTGTTTCCTTGCAAAAATTTTTGTATAACTGCATTTAAAACATCCTTTTTTCGTTGGTTTGTTAAGACATAAAATCCATAAACTAATAATAGTATTATTCTGAATATTATTCTATACAAAAATGTAAAAAATCGCAATACATAAAATTATGCTAAATAAAATTATATTGCGCTTATTAATTCACTCACGGAATATTGTTATTCATAAAATAAGAAAATGTTAATTATTAATTCAGTTTCTGCATAACGTAAACCGCCCCCGAATAATCGGGAGCGGTTTTGTGTTTTATAAACGAATTTAAATTTTAAAACTCGCTAATCATTTTAGCTATGTACTTCTGAATGAGCGTTGCGTCTTTTCCGTTTATTTGGCCGTTTCTGTCAACATCTGCAGCCTTTATCTGGAGTGAATTAAGGCTCTCGATGCCTACAACATACTTGAGAACGAGCGTTGCGTCGTCAACTTTTACATATCCGTCGCCGTTGACGTCGCCCATAACAATACTGCTTTCAAGCTCTGTTGATGTGCTTATTGATGCTTTTTCAAAGCCCTTAACGCCTGAAATATCCTGCATCTTGCTGTAGTCAACAATTGAAGCGTGATAAACGTTGTTGGATGAATCCTTGTATCCAAGACTTAAAATCTCGAGGTCGAGGTAAACGTCAGCCTCGCCTGTGCCGATAATGTTAAATGTTACGGAAACAAAATCTGCATTGTTATCAAACGAAACAAGCTTAAGGGTAGAGAAGTTACCCTTGATGTAGTTGCTCTTGTTGTTGAATACAAGGTTATCGCCTGCAGACGGAGTGATTGTCTGTGTACCGTCAACCATATTATCGGAAATGTTGTACTGAAGCTTTGTGCTGTCGTAGGTCAGCTTCCACTGTGTGTCAACAGCCTTCATATTTGCCGTCAGCTTGTAGGAAACCGTAACTGTTCCCTCGTCCTTATTAAAGGTCTTTGTAGCAGTCGGGAAAATATTTGAAGAAGCCGTTACCGTCAGCTCGTCTGTTGTGGGAACAGTAGTAGCCGGAGCAGTTGTTGCGGGAACTGTTGTAACAGGTGCAGTAGTTGCCGGTACTGTTGTTACAGGAGCAGTTGTGACCGGAGCAGTAGTTGCCGGTGCTGTTGTTACAGGAGCAGTTGTGGGTTCAGTCGGTACGGTATATGCTGACCAATTGCTGCCGTTAAAAATGTAGTTATTGCCGGGAACTGCTTGGTCGCGTGTCTGATTTGAACCGCTGTTGCTGAAAATACATTTGTCATATTTATTGTCAAAAGTTGCTTTCCAGATGTCTCCCGACACATTAGTCATTGGAACGCCCGGCCAGCTGTTTGGACCGCTGTTGGTAGCTGATGACCAATAATAAATTGTCGGAGTTGAGAACTTGCTGTTTGAATTGTCAAAATATACTGTAGTCATTTTTGTCGGGTCAGGTGCAGTTGTCGGTTCAGTCGGGCCAACCGTCTGATTAGTGTACGGTTCCCATTTGTTGCCGTATGAGAAGAGCATATGGGTTCCGTTGATTTCAAGTCCCTGCGCACCGTCGCCCGGGTATCTGTTTGTCGATGTGCTTCCGGCATTGAAAATTACTCTGCCGTTTGTCAGATTGTCCGGAACCTCTATCATATAGAAACCTGTAGCGGTATCATAAGTCATTGTCTCGCCGGGCCACTCCTTATTCTCAACAGCGTCGCCTGAGCTTTCATCATAAATATATGCGTTTACGGTACTCCAATTGTACCTTGAGTTGTCAAAATAAACTCTGACAACAGCATTGGGATCCTTTTTCTTATAGGTAAAGGATTTTGTAGATGTTTCTTCATCGTTTGAAGCAGTCATTGTTACCTTGATGGTGGCTCCTACCTCAATACCCTCGCCTATGCTGAATTTTTCGCCGTCTACAACCTTGAATTCAGTACCGCCGTCGATTGATACCATAGCGTAATCTGCACCACGAAGTGATACTGTAAGAGTCTGGCTGTCATAGAAGGAATATGATCCCTTGAGGCTCATACTGATTGTTGATACAGGACCTTCCATAAGGATAGTGCCGTTAGCACCTGTGTTAAATGTAGCCTTGCCGTTAGTAACCGTAGCGGTTGTGCCGTCGTAAGCATTTGTAACAGTTGTGCCGTCCGACCAAAGGGAAGAAACGTCAACTGCAAGATTTGTGTTAGAAGGTGCGCCGATTGTTGCAATAATATTATCGGAAATCACGCCGTTGTCATAGCTTCTTGAGAAGGTGTAACCTGTCGATGAGCTATAACCTGAAATCTGCTGATGATCGCCTGCACCAATAGAAACGTGTTTGTTTCTGAATGAGCCGACCTTCTGCCAGTGAGCAAGAACAGCTGAATCGGCAGAATCCCAGTTCATATCACTGCGCAGTGAATGACCTGCACCGCCGTTGCCGTCGTTCGGAACGCCCGGAACAAGCGGACGGTTTGTTTCGTCACCGTAGTAAATCTGAATACCGCCGGGAAGAAGCAGGAATGCAGAGCCTGTTGAAATAAGGTTGCCTCTTGCAAGTGTTGAGTCGTGTGATGAAAGATAAGAAAGCTGGTTGAACTTGTCGTTTGAGTTGATTGAAGAAGCGTAGTTGCTGTACACGCCGTTAAGGCCGCTCATTGAAAGCAAGCCGCCGCCCTGAGTTTCAAAGTTAATCATTGAATCAAAGCCGCCCTGTGTGTAGTAGCTGTCGTAACCCCAACCGATGTTGTGGTCCCAGCACTCGCCTGTCATCCAGAAGTCCTCGTCCCAGTCAGCACCCGGCTTTGAGGGGTTGTTCTGACGCCATTCCTTAAGAGCGTCAACGCAGGTGTCTTTAAGGGTTTTCCAAGAAGCAAGGTCAACGTGCTTTGCAGTATCGCAGCGGAAGCCGTCAACGCCGTATTCTCTTACCCATGTTGAGAGCCAGTATGAAATGGTGTTTGTAACAGTCTGTTTTTTACCTGTTTTGCTCAGGTATGAGGAAAGCTCGTTTGTTTCCTGAGAAAGTCTGCCTTCCTTTGTCCACTTTGTCTTTAAGATGGTCGGGATTCCTACTGTTGCAGTTGAATCCGTCTTGAAGTCGGGAAGTCCTGCAAGCGACATTGTAAGGTTGTCGCCGCCGCCCTGTGTGTAGCCTGCAACGCCGCAGCGAATCCAGTCAGCACCCCACCAGTTAGCCCAGTCGGCTGCACTTGTATCGTAGTCGATGTAGCTGTGGTAGGTTGTGTTGTTAATATTCTGATGGCTGAAATAATCGCTCTCCCAGCCTGATTTAACCGTGCCGTAGCCGTACTCGTCCATATCGTAGAGCGAGTTGTAGCCAGAGTGGTTCATAACTACGTCGAGAATAACTCTGATTCCGTGCTCGTGAGCTGTGTCAACAAGAGTTCCGAACTCCTCGGCTGTACCGAAGTTAGCGTCGGTCTGTGTATAGTCGAGAACGTAGTAGCCGTGATATGAGTAGTGAGCGTAGCTGGGATTTTCGTTTCCGCCTACAACGTAACCGTGAATCTGCTCGTAGGGAGCTGAAATCCAGATGGCGTTTACACCGAGGTCGTCAAAATATCCCTCGTTAATTGCCTGTGTTACGCCTGCAAAGTCGCCGCCGTGGAATGTACCTCTTGTGTCGATTCCGCTAACGACATTGCCGTCTTGGTCAAGACCTCTGTTGTATGAGTGGTCGTTTGATGTGTTACCGTTCTTGAAACGGTCGGTGAGAAGGAAGTATACTGATGCGTTATCCCATGTAAAATTGTCATCCGAAGCCGAGGACGAAGCAGAAACTATGCTTGTCTCTCCGACAACCGCTGCGCCGGCGGTGGCAAATGAGAAAGAAACGCAGGACAGTATCATGCAAAGCACTAAAACAGCACTTAAGCACTTAAGTAATCCTTTTCTTTTCATGTGTTTGATCTCCTTTCAAAACTTCTAAATATTTACGGGAATAGAAAAATTTCCCATACAAGTGAAATTATAACATACTTTATATATAAATTCTATAGATAAAAACTGCAAAAAGATAAAAACGTCATTATGTACAATGCAAAAGAGGTGAATTTATGCAATTTTACTTTTTGTATGTTTTTTGTGTTGAAACTCATTTGTAATAAAATTTAACAATTTGAAACTAATATTCGGTTTTTAGCTATATTTCATATATTTTAATCTTTATTTTCAGCAAACTGCTCAATTTAGGGGCAATTTAAAAAAACTGTAAAAACTTTCTAATTCAGCAGAAAAGCGCATAAAACCTTATATAATTACTAAATTTTCATAAGGATTAAAAATTTTTTATTAAAAAATATATAAAACCCTATTGATAAATTTGAAAATTAATGTTATTATAGCAATTGGAAAGATTGCCGCAGTTACGTGGCTGATTACACATGCGTTTTGCGCAATATTTCAGCAGTTACGGCAGAAATTTCTTAATACTTATATTTTCTAAAGGAGATTCTTAAAATGAAAAAGTCAAAAAAAGTCCTTGCCCTTACAATGGCAGGCTGCATGATGGCTACTGCTTTTGCAGGATGCGGCGGTTCAGGCTCATCAGGTTCAGGTTCTGAATCAGGCTCAAGCAGTAAGGCTGACACATCAGGCGTAAAGTCAATTTACTTCTTAAACTTCAAGCCCGAAATTGCCGACAAGTACGAGGCTATCGCTAAAAAGTACAAGGAAGAAACAGGCATCGAGGTTAAGGTTAAGACAGCCGCTTCGGGTGAGTACGAGAAAACTCTCACATCAGAAATTGCAAAGTCAGATCCGCCGACAATCTTCCAGATTAACGGACCTGTTGGTTATCAGAACTGGACTGACTACTGCGCAGACCTTAAGGACACAGAGCTTTACAATATGCTTACCGATGAGAATAAGTCGCTCGCAGTAACAAAAGACGAAGGCGTTTACGGTGTTCCTTACGCAATTGAGGGTTACGGCATTATCTATAATGACGAGATTATGCAGAAGTACTTCAAGACTGACGGCGCAAAGGCTAAGTCAACAGACGAAATCAAGAACTTTGATACACTTAAGCTCGTTGTTGAAGATATGACAGCAAAGAAGGACGAGCTCGGCATTGGCGGCGTATTCGGCTCAACATCACTTAAAACCGGTGACGACTGGAGATGGCAGACTCACCTTGCAAACCTTCCGCTTTACTATGAGTTCAAAGATGACACATCAAGTGACAATGTAATTCTTAACGGTCTTAATGCTAAAGAAATTTCGTTTAAGTATGCAGACAACTACAAGAATATTTTTGACCTTTATACAAATAACTCTTGTACAGACAAGAAGCTCCTCGGAAGCAAGACTGTTGACGAGTCAATGGCTGAATTTGCTACAGGCAAGTGCGCTATGATTCAGAACGGTAACTGGGGCTGGTCACAGATTAACGGTGTTGACGGCAATGTAACAAAGGCTGAAAATATTAAATTCCTTCCAATCTACACAGGTGTCAAGGACGAAGAAAAACAGGGTATTTGCATTGGTACAGAAAACTACTTCGCTATCAACAGCGAAGTTGACGAAGCTACACAGCAGGCATCTATTGACTTCCTCGTATGGTTGTTCTCAAGCGATTACGGTAAGGACGCTGTAACAAATGACCTTGGATTTATCACTCCTTTCAACACATTTAAGGAAGATGAGCAGCCAACTGATCCGCTTGCTAAGGAAGTTCTTTCTTGGAAAGCAAAAGAGAGCGAAGGAATCAAGAATCCTGAATGGCTCTTCACAGCATTCCCGAGTGAAAACTGGAAAAACGAATTCGGTGCATCTCTCCTTGAGTATGTTCAGGGACAGAAAGACTGGTCAAAGGTTGTTGATGACGCTAAGACTTCATGGACAACGGAGCGTGAGGCAACAGCTGAATAAGCAAAGCTTATGCTTTAGGCATCAATCAAATAATTAACTGCAAACCTCCTGCTCCCTCGGGGGCAGGAGGTTTTTTTAAAAAGGACAAATGGAGGAAAATATGCAAAAGGCAATAAAAAAATGGTTTCCTGTGCTTGCACTTCCGACCGTTGTCGCATTTCTCATTTCGTTTCTGATTCCGTTTATTATAGGAATCTATCTCTCTTTCTGCAAATTCAAGACGGTAAAAAATGCAAAATGGGTAGGCTTTGATAACTATCTCAAGGCTTTTGCAAACGAGGACTTTATAAATGCGCTGTGGTTTACGGTAAAATTCACGATTGTGTCCGTTATCACAATCAACATTCTCGCCTTTCTGTTTGCAATGCTGCTTACAAAGGCGCTTCGAGGCACCAACGTATTCAGAACAATCTTCTTTATGCCGAACCTTATCGGCGGTATCGTGCTGGGCTATATCTGGCTTATGATTATCAACGGCGTTTTGCAGTATTTCAACGCCACAATTACAACCGACGCTTCTTACGGCTTCTGGGGACTCGTCATACTGATGAACTGGCAGCTTATAGGATATATGATGATTATTTACATTTCGGGCATTCAGAATATTTCGCCCGACCTTATTGAGGCGGCACAAATTGATGGTGCAAACAGTGTGCAAAGACTGTTCCATATCACAATTCCTCAGGTTATGCCGTCAATTACAATCTGTCTGTTCTTAACGCTTACAAACTCGTTCAAGCTGTTTGACCAGAACTATGCTCTTACGGCAGGCGCACCCGGCAAGTCAACGCAGATGCTTGCGCTTGACATCTACAACACTTTCTACGGACGTGTAGGCTGGCAGGGCGTAGGACAGGCTAAAGCTGTAATATTCTTCCTCATTGTTGCGGCAATTGCGCTTACACAGCTCTTCTTAACAAGAAGAAAGGAGGTTGAAAACTAATGGCTGAAAAGGTTAAATCCAAAATCAAGGATAAAAAGGAAAAGCTCCGTGCTCCGATGACGGGCAAGGACTGGATTAAATTTATAATCCTGATGATTATTTCCATTGTTTTCATCGCTCCGATTCTGCTTGTTCTGATGAACAGCTTTAAGGGCAAGCTTTTTGTCAGCAACGATCCGTTTGTTTTTCCGAATGCGGAAAGCTTTGTCGGACTGAAAAACTACACAAACGGCATTGAAAAAATCGACTTCTTCAGCGCATTCTTTGTATCGCTGTTTATCACCGTATGTTCGGTAATTTTAATTGTGCTTGCAACGGCAATGTGCGCATGGTTTATCACCAGAGTCAAGACGTGGTACACCAAGCTTTTGTACCTGCTCTTTGCATTCTCAATGATTGTTCCGTTCCAGATGGTTATGTATCCGATGTCACAGGTTGCAAATATGACTCACCTTGACAATATGTTCGGCATTGTAGTAATCTATCTCGGCTTCGGTGCAGGACTTTCAGTGTTTATGTTTGCCGGTTTCGTAAAATCCGTTCCGCTTGAAATTGAAGAGGCGGCTATGATTGACGGCTGCGGACCGATGAAGACGTTTTTCCTCATCGACTTCCCGATTCTCCGCCCGTCTGCAATCACCGTTGCAATCCTCAACGCAATGTGGATTTGGAACGACTATCTGCTTCCGACGCTCATTCTTCCGAGCGAAACGAAAACAATTCCGATGGCAATTCAGTATCTGCGTGGAGGATACGGTTCAATTGATATGGCGGCTATGATGGCTATGCTCGTGCTTGCAATCATCCCGATTATCATCTTCTACTTTGCTTGTCAGAAATACATCATCAAGGGTGTTATGGCAGGTGCAGTCAAAGGTTGAGCCGAGTGCCTCGGCACGCAAATTTGAGTCGGGTAATCTGACGCTTAATAAAAGAACAAAGGTCGGAACATCGCTGTAATGCGGTGTACCGACCTTTTTAATTATGCCGCCGATTAAGGAAACACTGATTAAATCGTTTGTGCATATTGCGCCGTCAGATTTTTCGTCAGGTTGGACCAATAAACCGCAGTAATGCTGACGCATTACGAGGATTTTT
>DKWR01000069.1 GCA_002491825.1 Ruminococcaceae bacterium UBA7147 | reverse complement strand
GGTAGAGCGCCACCTTGCCAAGGTGGAGGTAGCGGGTTCGAGCCCCGTCATCCGCTCCAAAAAACACCACCCATTATTTTGGAGTGGTGTTTAATTATTTGTTATGTAAAAAAATTTAATTCAGCTTAAATATTTCTTTATGTAATCTCTGCCCAGTAGCCTTTTGAGTTCAAAAGCTTTTTCGGTTTCGGCAAAAAATCGAATGTTGTTTTCAAGCATTGCCTCGGCAAAATACGTGAGCTTGCCGTAATTTTCAAACAAGCTTTCAAGCTTTTGCTGTTCCGAGACGTTAAGCTTTTCTTTAAGCTCTGCGATATTGCCGTATTTCATTTTGTCATAAAGCAAAATTCTGTATGCGCCTATCAGGTTTATAAGATACTTGCCGCATTGCTCGCTGCCCTTTTGCTTGAGATAGAAATATACGAGAAAAGTAAAATCTATATTTGAAAACTCGCCGAAAACATTTGAAAAACCTGAGTTTCTGTTTGCAAAATCAATCAGTAAATTGCAATTATAAATCATTCTTTGTGCATAGCCGTCTATGGAATCATAGAAAAACAGCCTGTCGTATTCTGCTTTCAAAATATCCAGACAAAGCGCAAAAAACTCTTCGGGATTTTCAAATCCGTTTTCAACAGGTATGCCCAGACTTTTTGCAATAACTCTGAAAGTGAACAGGCAGTTTTGGCTTCGGCTTATTGCATCCTCGTTTACATAAAATTCAGGCAGAACACGGAATATAAGATCTATATTTTTATTTTCTTTCCCTTGAATTTCAAGTAATTCTATATACGAAAACAAGCCGTTCTTATAACCTGCAAAACAGCCGTTGCACCATTTAATACCTTTATCCGCAAAAAAATTTTCAAATGAGCTTCTGAACGTTTCAAAAACCTGCTTTGAAATCATTGGCATAAACTCCCATCTTCCTAACATTCCTATTGTATTTTTAGGATAAATAGAATTTATGTCAATACTGTTTGCAAAAACGACAGCTTTTATGACAAAAATGATTATTATTCAAACGGGTCGTTGGTGTCACGCTTGTCGGAAATTTCATAAATTTTGAGATTGTTGTCACCATCGCATACGGCGAGGAAAATATCCTTTTGTTTTTGCCCCTTGATTTTGAGCTGACGGTTAAGCCAGTCTGTATTGTTTCCGGTACTTTTAAGATTTTTCTCAAATACCTTGCCGTCCGATATTACAACAACCTCGGGGCGTGTGCGGTTTACTCTGATTTTCATATCAAATGGAGTGACAGGACTTTTGTTGCTTTTGACAAGGACAGAAAGCTGACCGTTTTGTTCAAGGTAAGCCGTTTCAATATCCTCAAGGCAGAAATATCCCTTGTTGCGAAGCATTGAGAGAAATTCGTTCATATCAATTTTTGCCGTCATAAGGTTTTTCTTATAAATTTTTCCCTTGTCGTAAAGCACAATAGTTTTACCCGTGAAAAATCGCCTTAATGCGATTGATTTCTGCGAAAGGTAGGAGAGCAGAATTACTACAGCCGCATAAATTATCAGCGCAATCAGGCATTCAAAAAAAACGTCAAAGCCGTTTGTTGCCATTTCTGCAGCTATTGAACCAATTGTAATTCCGTTGATGTAGTCAAATAAATTCAGGTTAGCCATCTGCTTGTTGCCGATTAGCTTTGAGAGAATGAATAAGACAAGCAGAGAAACAGGTGCGGTAATCAGCGCATGCCAAAAGTCCATAATAATCCCTCCGAGAGATTATTATGGACTTTTATTTTTTTAATATACATCTTAAACACGTAAATTACCAAGGCTTGATAGTGCCTGTAAGCTCTGTAACGCTCTTTAAGCCGTTTTCATCAAGGAAGCGGTTGATACCCTCGTTAATCTTAATCGGAGCATACGGGTCTGAAAAGAACACTGTTCCGATTTGCAGAGCAGACGCACCTGCAATCAGCATTTCAACAGCGTCCTGCCACGTTGAAATTCCGCCCATTCCGATTATCGGAATTTTTACAGCACCGGCAACCTGCCACACCATTCTGACAGCTATGGGGAAGACAGCAGGGCCGCTCATTCCGCCTGTGTTGTTGCGGATAATGGGACGGCGAGTGTTGATGTCAATTCTCATTCCCGTAAGTGTGTTAATCATTGAAATTGCGTCTGCGCCGTTTGCTTCTGCCGATTTTGCAATTGAAACAATGTCGGTTACGTTTGGGCTAAGCTTTACGATAAGCGGCTTTGTGCAATGTCTGCGCACAGCGTCGGTTATTGCACCGACGGACTCACAGCTTGTTCCGAACTGGACGCCGCCGCTCTTAACGTTGGGGCAGGAGATATTCATCTCAATCATATCGATGTCCGTGTCGCTTAACTTTTCAGCCATTTCGCAGTATTCTTCGGGAGTGTTGCCTGCGATGTTTGCAATAACAACTGTATTCTGCTGTTTGAGCCACGGCAAGTCCTCTTTGATAAACACGTCAACGCCCGGATTCTGTAAGCCGACTGCGTTAAGCATACCCGACGGTGTTTCGGCTACTCTCGGAACAGGATTTCCATCACGGCGTTTTAGCGTGATACCCTTGCACGAAATTCCGCCAAGCTTTTCAAGCGGATAAAGCTCGCCGTATTCACGACCGAAACCGAATGTGCCTGAAGCGGCTATAAGGGGATTGCTAAATTCCACTCCTGCAATTTTTACAGATAAATCAGCCATTAAAATACAACCTCCTCTGCGTTGAATACGGGACCGTTTTTGCAGACGTGCTGCATAATTTCCTCACCGTTTTTCCTTACCTTGACGGCGCACACAAGGCAGGCGCCGATTCCGCAAGCCATTCTCTCTTCAAGAGAAATCTGGCACGGCTTGTTGTTTTCTTTGCAAACTGCGGCAACAGCCTTTAACATAGGAGTTGGACCGCAGGCGCAAACCTCGTCAATTTCGTTGATTTTATCCTTTAAAATATCGGTTACAAAGCCGTGAATGCCTGCACTGCCGTCGTCGGTTGCAAGAACAAGCTCGGCTCCTGCTTTTTTGAAATCGTCCTGCAAAATCACAAGCGACTTGTTGCGGAAGCCTGTTATGACAAGCGGATTTTCAGTCTGCTTTGCTGTGTAGAGCATTGGCGGAACGCCGATTCCTCCGCCGATAAGGCAATAACGCTTGCCCTTTTCAATTTTAAAGCCGTTGCCGAGAGGTGCGAGAATGTCAACATCGGTACCTGATTTCATCTCGGACATCAGCCTTGTTCCCTCGCCCTTGACCTGATAGACAAGTCTTAACACTCCGTTTTCGCTGTCGCATACGGAAATGGGGCGGCGGAGAGTTTTTGACGGCACATAAACGTGAGCAAACTGACCGCATTTTGCAAGCGGAGCAAGCTCCTCGTTTTTAACCCTCATATCAAAAATACCATCAGCAATTTCGTCATTTGAAATCAGCTGAAACTTCTGAACATCGTACTTCATTTTATCCTTCCTTTTTATAAGTATTTAAGCTTAATATTAATAATCTTCTGAACTTCGCTTTTATAAACATAACATTGGGCGTCAAGTTGAGGATTGTTGGAATTTACCTGATTTGCTTTATCTATCCATTCGCTAATATACCCTTCATTAAGGAGCTTATCATATGTGTCGTCATAATTGAATGAGTTGTCAAGCAAAAAGCTCGCAGATTCTTCATTTGCATCTGCCGCCTTTGCAATTTCATTTACTATATCATCTGCGTTATTAATGTCAGTCAGTGTTGCACAGTTTTGCTTATAATAATTATATTTCTGACCATTGCACTCTGGAACAAATAGATTAAGCTCACGATTCATACCCTCATATTCTTCTAAAGAAATGTCTTTATATAATGGGACTTTTGAATGATTTACAGATATTTCATCCGACGTTATGTTAAAGTAATCATAAGTTGTCAGTCCGTCCTCAACATCCGAGTCATTCCAGGTTACGTCAACCTCATACCATTCGTTTTCAAGCTTAACGCAGTTCCATTGATGAGGTTCAGATTTTCCGTTGCCGAATACATTTATGCAATCAATCCCAAGATTATTGCACAAAAGCTGAAAGGCTCTTGCATATCCTTCACACACGGCTTTTTTGTCGACAAGTGCACCGTATGCGTCATTTTCATTGGCAATAATGCCGTCAGTTTTTGCGGCTTCTTTATCATAAACACAGTTACTTACAAGATAATCATTTGCATAAACTTCAAGTTCAAAATCTGAAGCACCTTGCGGAGCATCGGATAAGGCTTGTTTCAATGTATCATCAAACTTCTGCCTTGCTGTTACAAGGTCGTTTCCTGACATTGAATATTCAAGTGAAACAATTGTATATCCATTTTCATCTTCACCATATTCAAATTCACTGCGTAACCAGAACACTTCGGGGTGATCATTTTTATAGGCGCTTATTACCTCATTAAGCTGTTTTATGTCAAATGTTGTGTTGGTTGAAATATCATCAGAATCGGCTTTTTCAGCGTATTCCGCAATAAGAAAATACAAATCCTTAAGCTCGGTGGATGACAAATTATCATAACCGTAGCTTGTTGATGTATAGTTGTTAATTTCAGGCGAAGAAGAAACTTCTGAAACCTGAGATGAAGAATTTACATCAGAATTTGTTGCAGAAGAGCTGTTGCTCGAAGCGAGATTAACATCAAAGTTACACGAGCAAAAAAGAATTTCCAAAAGAAGTATTGATGTGATAACCGATAATATTTTTTTATTTTTACTATTTGATTTTTTCAAAATAATCATCCTATTTTTTTCTTATATGTTAATTTTACAGTAAAATTTATATTCAGTCAATTGCATTTTCAATATTTTTATGATATATTAGTATTCGCACGTTTATGTTTTAAGTGTGCAAGGTCTGTTCGCAAAATCCAGACTCTAAAAAAATACTACGGAGGAATTTAATATGAAAACAAAATCAACTGTGTACATTGTACAGGCGGCTGTCATTGCCGCACTTTACGCTGCGCTGACAATCCTGCAAAACACCCTGTTGCCGGGTACGGCTTCAATGGCTGTACAGTTCAGAGTTGCAGAGGTGCTCACTATTCTTGCAGTGTTCACTCCTGCGGCAATTCCCGGACTTACGATAGGCTGTGTAATTGCAAATATCAGCTCGCTGTCGGTGCTCGGACCGTATGATATGATTTTCGGCTCGCTTGCAAGCCTTATTGCGGCTGTGATGATGTACTTACTGCGCAATAAAAGATTGTTCAGGCTTCCTGTAGCGTCGGCGCTTATGCCTGCGCTTGCCAACGGAATTATCGTAGGCTTTGAGATTGAATTTTTCTTTGTTGAGGGCGGTTTCCACTTCGGCGATTTCCTTTTGCAGGGCGCACTTGTTGCTCTTGGTGAGCTGGGAGTGCTTTTTGTGCTCGGACTTCCGCTTGCAAGGCTGATTGAAAAGCAAGGCTTTGACAAAAAACTGCTCGCAATAAAGTAACTTTGAAATAAAAAACACATAAAGATTTTGCAATGATAAAGCGCCTGTGTAATTTACAGGCGCTATTATTATATGATTATTTATTGATAGCGGAATTTATATTGTCCGGGAGTACAGTCGTGGTTACCTGCGAGCGTTGAAATCGGCATACTTCTTAAGATTTCGGGATACATAAAGCCTGCGTACTGGTCTTCTTCCTTGTTTGCGTCTACTCTGCCTTTCCATTCGTCGGGAAGTTTAAAGTAAACTGTTTTGCCTTTTGCTGAGCTTGCAGCATTTACCGAGAGAACTCCGCACTGGAGAATCACAAGTAAAAGTGCAAGTATAAAGCTTATTGACTTTATAGATTTGTGTTTCATAAGTAAATCCCTCCTGTTTATTTTTATAAAAGGCTCAAGTTAATTATAACGCTGAGGCATAAGAATTAATATCCGTTTTTTACCCATAGAATAGTTGAAAAATGACATCTTGTATAAAAACAAATTTAAAGATAACCGATATTTACGAATTATGTACAAATATTTTACTTGACTTTTACTTGTGTATTGCATATGACAACAATTCGTTACGGTGGAAGTGTTGTATATTGCAACATCTTTTAAAACGGAAATTTTGCAATAAAATAAAATGAAACAAACCGTCCGTTTTCTGCACTTCTAATTTTTTACCGAAAATCATATTATGCTTATATCGGAAAATTTTCCGACAGACTACTTTGTTTTCGGTGATGTGTATGAAAAGAACTTTGTGTGTGTTTATGGGCGTTCTGGTGATTGCAATTTCGCTTATAACGCTTTACGGCGGACGTGACATAACCGACAGCAACTACATAAAATACGTTGAATTTAATGTGACAAAGTCGGCTTTACAGGCGGCTGTTGACCTTGATGTTTCGTCACAGGACGAAAAGAATAAGCTTGATTTCATAACTCTGCTTGCATATCTCGGCGCAAAATACGGCGGAGATTTTTCAAAGTACAAATACTCCGATATGACCGGCTTTGCGCAAAAGCTTTCGGACGGCGAAAGCGAGGAAAGCCTTACAAAGAATATGAAATACTATTCATATTATAAAGAGGCATACGGAGCGGCACTGAACGGAATGGTCGGTGCTTATGAGGAGGAGCGTGAGGACGACAGCGGCAACAAGGTTATGGAGCAAAAGTACGGAATACGCTGGTTTTCGCCGATTGCAAAGACATTTCCGTATTCTTGCTACGATGACTTCGGTGCTGTGAGAACCTACGGCTACACACGTCCTCACCTCGGTCACGATATGATGGCGGCTGTCGGTACTCCCGTAATTGCGGTTGAATCGGGAAAGGTCGAGTGTATGGGCTGGAACCGCTACGGCGGCTGGAGAATCGGAATACGCTCAAACGACAGTAAAAGATACTGGTATTACGCTCACCTGCGGCAGAACAGACCGTTTGCCGAAAATTTAAAAGAGGGCGATACGGTAAAGGCGGGAGATGTAATCGGCTATGTCGGACGAACAGGCTACAGCGACACCGAAAACACCAACGGCATTACAGAGAGCCACCTGCACATAGGGCTTGAGCTTGTGTTTAACGAAAAGCAAAAGGAAAGCGACAACGAAATATGGATTGACATAAGCGCAATAACAAGCCCGCTTGAAAAGCACCAGAGCGCAGTTTTGCGAAACAGCGAAACAAAGGAGTTCACAAGACAATTTAAATACAATGAAAAGTAATAAAATTAAATAAATGTATAATATTTAAGAATGGTTTTTGCATATTAAGCGGCTGCCAAAAAAGGCGGCCGTTTTTTCTTGGATTGTTATTGACTATGTAAGCCGTATAAGATAAAATAATATAAATGAAATACATAGTTTAGCAAATTAACAATTAACAATGTACAATTAACAATTAAGGTCGAGTGGATAGGTTCGAATAATTCAGAAGTTTTGTGCCCGAATTAATTTATATGCGGC
>DKWR01000052.1:6028-12652 GCA_002491825.1 Ruminococcaceae bacterium UBA7147 | reverse complement strand
AATTTTCTCCAAACAAACCGACTTTTCCGCTCGATTTGCGAGCCGAGGCACTCGACAAATTATAGTTTAGCTTATTAAAACATAACCTTTATTTTTTATTTCCTGTTTGATACATAACTTCCGTCAGGCTGTGTTTTTAAAAATCCTCGCTGAATCAAAATCTGAATAAGCCTGTCTGCATTTTTCATATTTTCGCAAAAAGAAAAATAAGTATGCTTGTCCTTGCTGACAGTAAACAGGCAATTACTCTTGCCTGTCATATAATTTCTCGGTAAAACATCAATCTTCAGAATCTCGCCGAATCTGCATTCAAACCTTGAAAAAGATTTCTGAACAACCATTTTATCAGGAAACACCGTAATTTTCCGTCTGAAAAATATAAAAGTTACAGCAGAAAAAAATATAAGAAAAATTAATAACAATACAATAAGAATTGAAATATCAAGCTCCTGCAAATTTTTTGACTTCATAAACAGGGCGGTAAAGAAAGCCGTAAAATTGCCGTAATTGTAGAAAAACAAAGCTATATCACCAACTATAATCCCAACAGCCATAACAAAATATACAATCAGATACCAACGTTTATGGTAAACTTCAAAACTGTTCATAAAATCCTCTTTCCTTGTGTGTTTGTAACTCTACTGACAGTACCAAATCAAATATTAGTCGGCTGTAATTCAGCGGAACGGTCAAGACCGTTCCCTACATTATAAATTTATTATAACATACAACAGCTGTTTTTCAATATTTTATAAAAAATAACAGGCGTTCAATCAGTAGTGACTGAACGCCTGCGTAATTTTTAATCAATTTTCTATTATCTTTTGTTACGGTTAAAGCCGCCTCTGCGGTCGTTGCCGTGAGGTCTGCGGGGGCGTGAGCCTCTGTCGCCCTCGGGGTCGTTTTCGGGGGTAAGTCCGTCAACGTCAATGAGAACCTGACGGCGTGAAAGGTTGAGTCTGCCCTTGTCGTCAATCTCCATAACCTTTACACGAATAATGTCACCTACGTTTACAACGTCGGTTACGTTCTCTGTGCGTTTAACGTCGAGCTGTGAAACGTGAACAAGTCCTTCCTTGCCCGGAGCAATCTCAACAAATGCGCCGAAATCCATAATGCGTGTAACCTTGCCGAGATACATTGCGCCCGGCTCGGGATCAACTGCGATTGTGTTGATAATCTCAATTGCACGCTTGCACTTGTCGCTGTCAAGACCTGATACGAATACCTGACCGTGCTCGCCGTCCTCTTCGATGTCAACCTTAACATCGCATTCAGCCTGAATTTCCTTGATAACCTTACCGCTCTTACCGATAACCTCGCTGATTTTCTCGGCAGGAATTGTTGTTGTGAACATCTTGGGAGCGTACGGAGAAAGCTCGGCTCTGGGTTCAGCAATAGCCTTGAGCATAACCTCGTCGAGGATAAACAGACGCGCCTTGTGAGTCTTTTCAAGTGCTTCCTTAACCATTTCGGGTGTAAGACCGCTGATTTTCAAGTCCATCTGGATTGCTGTGATGCCTGTGTGAGTACCTGCAACCTTGAAGTCCATATCGCCGAAGAAGTCCTCGAGTCCCTGAATGTCAACCATTGTCATCCAACGCTCGCCCTCTGTGATAAGACCGCAGGAAATACCTGCAACAGGCTCCTTAATCGGAACGCCTGCATCCATAAGAGCAAGTGTTGAACCGCAGATTGAACCCTGTGAGGTTGAGCCGTTTGACGAGAGAACCTCGGAAACAAGTCTTAACGCATAGGGGAATTCCTCAACGGACGGAATTACGGGAACGAGCGCACGTTCTGCAAGAGCACCGTGACCGATTTCACGTCTGCCGGGACCACGGCTTGGCTTTGTTTCGCCTACCGAATAGCTCGGGAAATTGTAGTGGTGAATATATCTCTTCTCGGTTTCGCCGTCAATGCCGTCAAGCAACTGCTTGTCCGATACGGGGCCGAGTGTTGCAATTGTGAGAACCTGTGTCTGACCTCTTGTAAACATACCCGAGCCGTGAACTCTGGGGATTACGTTTACTTCCGAAGCGAGAGGACGAATGTCGTCCATTCCTCTGCCGTCAACACGCTTCTGCTCGTCGAGTAACCAACGGCGGACAATAAACTTCTGCGTCTTGTAAAGGCACTCGTCAATAAGTGCTTCGCTTTCGGGATAGATTTCGTCAAACTTCTCGTGCACCTTTTCGTAGATTGGCTTTAATCTTTCGTCACGAACAGTCTTGTCGTCGGTGTCAAGAGCAAGCTTTACGTCCTCCTCGGCAAACGCCTTGATTGCCTCGAACATATCGTGGTCAGGCTCAAGACTTGCAAACTCAAACTTCGGCTTGCCGATTTCAGCCTTAATCTTCTCGATAAACTCGATAATCGGCTGGTTAGCCTCGTGACCTGCCATAATAGCGTTGTACATTTCCTCGTCGGAAACGCAGTCTGCGCCTGCCTCAATCATAGCGATTCTGGAGCTTGTTGAAGCTACTGTAGTAGCCATTTTTGAGAGTTTTCTCTGCTCCTCTGTGGGGTTAATGATGAACTCGCCGTCAATCATACCAACCGAACAGCCCGAGATAGGACCGTTCCACGGAACGTCTGAAATTGAAATTGCGATTGACGCACCAATCATAGCCACGATTTCAGGCTGACAATCGGGGTCAACGCTCATAACCGTGCAGACGATTGAAACGTCGTTGCGCATACTCTTGTCAAAAAGAGGACGAATCGGACGGTCAATCACACGGCTTGTAAGGATAGCCTTCTCGGAAGGTCTGCCCTCTCTCTTAAGATAAGAGCCGGGGATTTTGCCTACGGAGTACATCTTCTCCTCATAGTCAACGGAGAGCGGGAAAAAGTCAACTCCCTCTCTGGGCTTTGGAGAAGCGGTAACAGCAACGTGAACGGTTGTGTCGCCGTAGTGCACAAGACACGCACCGTTTGCAAGCTGTGTCATCTTTCCTGTTTCAACCTTTAAGGTTCTGCCTGCAAACTCTGTTTCAAATACTCTGTACTTGTCAAAATTCATTAATTTATTCATTGTAAAATCCTTTCCGAAGCTTTAAACTTCTGTATATTCAAGCGGGATTTTACGCCGATTTAGCAATAAAACCATTTAACAATTTACAATGTACAATTAACAATTAAAGGTTGGTCGAGTGCCTCGACACGCAGATTTCCGAATTTTTGTAGATATATCAGTGACGTTTCCTTTAATGTCGTAGGGGACGGGTTCCTACACGTCCCGAAACGTTACCTATATATCAATTCAAAATTCGGGCAATAAACCTTTGAAATATTTCTACCTGTCCGCTCGACTAAAATTATTAATTGTTAATTTTTAATTGTTAATTATTAACTCGTTTTACCGCTAAAAGACAGCAAATAAAAATCCCGCAATAAACCGAATTTAGGGCAAGCTTGCGCTTGCCCTGTGAATTTAAAATTACTTACGGATACCGAGTCTTGCGATGATAGAACGGTATCTTTCAATGTCTACCTTTGTGAGGTAAGCGAGAAGGCTTCTTCTCTGACCAACCATCTTGAGAAGACCGCGTCTGCTGTGGTGATCCTTCTTGTGAACCTTGAGGTGCTCTGTGAGGTCGTTGATT
Organism: Ruminococcaceae bacterium UBA7147; assembly: GCA_002491825.1. Lineage (GTDB taxonomy): Bacteria > Bacillota > Clostridia > Oscillospirales > Acutalibacteraceae > Ruminococcoides. Next base: position 9,044 of record DKWR01000052.1, on the reverse strand, counting down.
CTCTTTGTGAGAAGAGCAATCTGAACCTCGGGAGAACCTGTGTCGCCCTCGTGGGTAGCGTATTCAGCCATAATAGCCTGCTTTTCTTCTTTTAACATTTTTATTCCACCTTTTAAAATATTTGAAGCCCAAAGCCGTAAGGCAATATCTCAGGACAGGGCTGTGAAACTCCGCACTGCGGCTTAACCCCTGCTCCGAGGTATGGGTCAACTGTTACATTGTAGCACATAAAACTTAAAATGTAAAGTGTTTTTAAGTTAAAAAGTATTATTTTTTATAGTTTTGATTTCCCTTGCCTTATCCATAAGCTCCTGCTTTTCTTCTTTTGAAAGCATACGGTAAATTCCGATTAACTCACGTTCTTCGTTTGTCAGGTTGTACATCGGCATAACAAAGTCGTGAAGATTTTTCTCGAAATTCTCCTGTCCCAGAATTGCATTGACATCAACTCCGTAGATAGCGACAATTTTCTTGAGAATTTCAAAGCTCGGCTCGGAAACACCCGTTTCATACTTTGTGTACGTGGTGCGGTTGAGGTTGAGAATATCGGCAACCTGCTGCTGAGTAAAACCGCTGAGCTTTCTATATTTAACAAGATTCTTACCAAAGGATTGATTTACATTACTGCATTTCCTTTTCGGCATATTTTCACGTCCTATTATAAATTGAGGCAATGCCCTTTTTACATTATAGTACATTCTTTTCGCATTTTCTACAAATGTTATGATTATTCACAAAGTTTTTTTCTATCGCTTTCACATTTTAAAATACCCGATTAAGCAAATTTTATGTGAATATGATTTTCACGCTGTCAAAAAATATTGAATAAAAGGTATTGAAAATTTTTGAAATATATTATATAATACTATTTGTGTGATTTAAAATATGTTTGCTGGAGTAGCGCAGTTGGTAGCGCAACTGATTCGTAATCAGTAGGTCGAGGGTTCAAGTCCCTTCTTCAGCTCCAGTCGAGTGCCCCTAATGTCAAATCGGGGCACTCTTCTTTTTTTCGTTCAGCGTTTATTTTTTCTTAAACTATTTACACAAGTAAAACCGCATTAACCAGATTCTACTCTGTTAATGCGGTTTTTGTTATACTTATAATGTATTTATTTTTATTCGTCCGTATCTTCTCCGCTAAATTGTTCACCGAGTGCGGCGGTGAAAATTGTTTCTGCGTTCTGCATCATTTTTCTTACTGTTCTTGCACCGCACTTATCGGCAATCATATCAACCGCCTGTGAATACACTTCAGGAGTATTGTGCGTCATTGAATGTGCGTCGCTTCCGAGAATATCAATCATACCCTCGCCTATCAGCTTTAACAGCTTTCTGCGCTTGAAGATTGAGGCTTTCTTTGTGTAGTTACCGATGTTCGTCTGGATTATTACGCCCATATCCCTCAATTCCTGCAAAGCTTCCCTGTCGCTCATCAACACATCATAACGCTCAACGTGAGGAAGCACCGGAATCAATCTGTGATTCTCAATCAGCATATTAAGCTGTTGCAGAGTCTTGTTTGAAAACGACGAGCTATAGCTGAACTCGGTCAGGATATAGCGTGATTTTCCATAGGTTAAGCCCGACAAATCGTCACTGCCGAAAAGGAATTTCGTGACATAAACCTCTGCGCCGAGGACAATATTCATATTAACCGGCTTATACGGCAAAAACTCCTCATAGGCTGCTCTGCGTTTTTCAATAAAACTCTCGACGCTCATTTCATTTGTATAGAAATGCGGAGTAAAGCAGACATTTGAAACATTCTGCTTTTTCAGGCAGTCGAGCAACTCAAGGCTGTCGTCAACCGTCCTTGCACCGTCGTCAAAATTCGGCAGAATGTGTGAATGCATATCAAAATACTGCATTATATCACCCGATTAAAGCATTTTGCAGACGAGGTCGCCCATTTCCTCGCAGCCGACTTTAGTCATTCCCTCTTCGTAAATATCGGGAGTGCGGTGTGTTTCAAGCACCTTTGCAACAGCGTTTTCAATTGCGTCAGCCGCCTGCGGTCTGTCGAGCGAGTAGCGGAGCATCATAGCAACCGAAAGAATTGTTGCAAGCGGATTTGCAATTCCCTGACCTGCAATGTCGGGTGCAGAGCCGTGAATAGGCTCGTAAAGTCCGAGCTTGCCGCCTGAAAGGCTTGCAGAGGCGAGCATACCGATTGAGCCTGCAATCATTGAAGCCTCATCGGAGAGAATGTCGCCGAAGATATTTGAGGTAACGATAACGTCGAACTGACGTGGATTTCTGACGAGCTGCATTGCGCAGTTATCAACGTACATATGATTAAGCTCAACCTCGGGATAGTCCTTTGAAACCCTGATTACTGTTTCTCTCCAGAGGCGTGAGGACTCGAGCACGTTAGCCTTGTCAACGCTTGTGAGCTTTTTGTTTCTCTTCATAGCAAGGTCAAATGCAACTCTTGCAATTCTCTCAACCTCTGCAACGGTGTACATTTCAGTATCCCAAGCGGCAGGCTGACTGTCAACTTCTTTTCTTCCTCTTTCGCCGAAGTAGATGCCGCCTGTAAGCTCACGTACAATCATAATGTCAAGGTTGCCGCCGATGATGTCGTCCTTAATCGGAGATGCGCTTTTTAAAGGTCCGAAGATAACCGACGGACGGAGATTAGCGAAAAGTCCGAGTGCTCCTCTGATTCCGAGAAGTCCTGCCTCGGGACGGTTGTTGCCCGGGAGTGAATCCCACTTGGGACCGCCGACTGCACCGAGAATTACGCTGTCGGAAGCCTTGCACTTTGCAACGGTTTCATCGGGAAGCGGAACGCCTGTTGCGTCGATTGCACAGCCGCCGAGAAGTGCCTCGTCGTACTCAACGGTAAAGCCGAATTTCTCGCCTGCCCTGTCAAGCACCTTTACAGCCTGATTTACAATTTCGGGTCCTATGCCGTCGCCCTTGAGCAATGTAATTTTATAGTCTGCCATAATGTATATTTCTCCTTTAGAATTATTATTGTTGTATTTGAATGGGACGTCTGGGAAGCCGTCCC
>DKWR01000052.1:0-5759 GCA_002491825.1 Ruminococcaceae bacterium UBA7147 | reverse complement strand
AATGGGACGTCTGGGAAGCCGTCCCCTACGAAATGTTTATTTTTCTCTATAACTACAGTTTAATCGGTAAAGTTTGATAATCACTACGGACACTGCACGCCGTGTCCCTACGAATATAAATAACGTGTGTAATAATTTATATCTTAATGTATTATTGCACAATATATTATCAAAGATTGTAAACTACGCTACAATCTGACAAAAAATGTCAAATAATAGTACCGAATAAATAATTCCGAATTACGCATTCCGCATCCAGAATTATTCACTCTCCATCGGAATTGTCTGAAACACCTCGCACACCTTGTCACGCTGCCACAGCATCGGAGTTACACGCAGTGAATAGCCGAATCCGTTGTCCATAGTCCACTCAAACGGCTTTGCCTGCGGGAGTCCGTAGACTGCAAGGAGCGTCATAATCACACCGCCGTGAGTTACAATGACGCTTTCGGTTGTGCCTGTTTTCATAAGTCCCTCGACAATGCTCTCGAACATTCGGCATATTCTGCGTGTGAAATCTGCGTTGCTCTCCCCTCTCGGCGGCTTTACGGAATTGTCGCCTGCAAGCCATTTTTCAAAGTCGGGGTCGCTCTTCAGCTCCTCGGCGGTTTTGCCCTCCCACTCTCCGAAATTACACTCGGAAAGATTGGCAATCGAAAGCGGATTAAGCTCGGGATAGAGTATTCTGCAAGTTTCCGTGCAACGCTTTAATGGGCTTGTAAACACAACCTGGGTGCCGGGGTATCTGTACTCATAGTCGAGCTTTTTTAAATCCAGTCTGCCCTTATCGGAAAGCGGCACGTCGGTTGTTCCGATATACTTGCCCGAAAGCGTTTCGTCAATCGCACCGTGGCGAATGAAATGGATAATGTATGATTTCATAAAATTCTCCAAAACTATTTACAATTTGTTATTATTTGGTTATACTATCAGTAATAACACAAATTTCCATACAAAGATATTATACTATTAAAGAATTTGAGGTGTCAAGGTTTGAACAGCGATTTTCCGAGAATTATTACTTTTTTACGCAAAGAAAGGGGCTTGAGTCAGAAACAGGTCGCAACCGACTTGGGAATTTCACAGGCTCTGCTCTCACACTATGAAAAGGGAATCCGTGAATGCGGTCTTGATTTTCTTGTCAAGGCGGCTGATTATTTTGAGGTTTCGTGCGACTATCTGCTCGGCAGAACGGTTCAGCGCAGGCTTGCCTCGGTATCTGCCGAGGACTTGCCCGAAAGCGACGAGATAAGGCATTTAAAGGGCAATATGATTAACCAGATTAACAAAAAGCTGCTTATGAACACCACGACTGTGATTTTCGATTTGCTGGCGCAGATTGGCAGCAAACGGCTTACGAATGCGGTCAGCAACTACCTGATGAGTGCGGAATATCAGATTTTCAGGACAATTTACTCAGCTCAGGAGCAGAACTCGCAGACGATGTTTTCAATCGACCGCAACAGGTACAAGAACCTCAATTCAGCGTCAATGCTGATTGACCTTGAAATAATTGATATGCTGATTGAGCGCAACGAGTTGTCGCTGTCGCTTTCTCCCGACGTGATTTCAACGTATTTTGACAAGGGTGCGTCGTCGCTGTTCAACCTCATTCAGTATGCGGAGAGGAACATTAAAAACCTTACGCAAGGAAGTAACAGCAGATAAGTTAGTTATACGCAATAAATTTATAAGTTTTAACATAAATGCAGGGAACGGTCTTGACCGTTCCGATTCCCTAAAGGATAGCTGTAGTCCAGCTGAACAGTCAAGACTGTTCCCTACACTGAAAAACTAAACGTTACCTATATATAAAAACAAATTCATAAATCCGCTTAAAACAAACAGAGCAGAGATTGTCTTATGACTTTCTCTGCTCTGATATTTTTTGGGGAAAATTAATGTTTTTAAGTTGTCAGATTATTTGAAATATCTGTTGAGAAGTCCTCTGAAGCCTGCACCGTGTCTTGCCTCGTCCTTTGCCATCTCGTGCGTAAAATATAAATTTGCATAAGTGTAATGCTTTTGTATCAACAGGATAACAAAACGGCTTCAATTCTGAATAATCTTTGTTTATATCTTTAATATCTCTGTAAATGGAACGCTTTTCCGCAAAAATGCCGTAATCTTCAATCATAGCATTTGCAATAGCTTCACCGTCAAAGGTATGTTCTTCGTCTGAATATTTTTCAAGAAATTTCAATACAAGATACGGCTTTAATTTTTGATTTGGCTTTTTACCTCTTGAATTTTCTTTGAATTCTTCTTTCTTGATTCTGTCAGCCATATTACCGCCTCGCTAAATTGAGTTTAAATAAACAGAAAGAAGTTTCAAGGCTGTTTCTCTTTCTTTTGTTTTGCAGGAATTGAGTTGCTTAAATAGCTTTTCCTGTTCAACCATTAATGAATTATCATCATCAATTAAAATCTGATTCGGAGTGATATTCAGTGCTTTACAAATGCTGACAAGTGTTTCCATACGCATATTTGTACTGCCTCTTTCAATGTCTGCATATGTTCTGTCAGAAATTTCAGCTAATTCGGCTACTTCTGCTTGGGTAAGTCCTTTTTGTTTTCTGAAAGTCAACAATTTATTTCCGATTATATGCACATCAGATATAAGCATAACTCTTCCTCCTAAATGCCTTTATATAAACATTTTACTTCCTATTTCGCTTGACATACAGGAAGAATAGTTGTATAATTTAGGAAGAGAAATTCCTATATTATACAAAAGGGGGAATAAAATGTCAGAAAAATATGTATATAATACGGGAACGGGTACTTTGCATATTAAAGGATTTTGCTGTCACAGTAAATTCAAAAGCATACCTGACAATTACAAATGCTTTGATACCGAACAAGAAGCCTATAACTATGCAGGGCGAAAAATAAAGCCTTGCGTTTTGTGTCAAAGGAAAAAAGAAGAAAAATTGAAAGGTGAGTAAAAATGAAAAAAACAATTACAGCATTTGTTTTATGTAACTTATTGACTTTGTCTGCCTTTACAGGTTGCTCAAGTGCTTCAAGTAACAATTCACAACCCACTACCCAAGTTGCTACCAGCCAAACGAAAAGTAAAACCGTAGATTCAGCTTCTGAAGCAGAATCAGTACTTATAGAATATCTTGAGAGTAATAGTTATGCTATTGAACAGACACTAAAAGGCTCGCTAGATAATTACAAATATTATATTGAAAATATAGAAAATTTAAATGTAACAACTATAGATTATAATCGTTACATAGAGCAATTCAACTTCTACTCTTTCATTATAAAAGGTAATTTTTATGATGTTGACGATTATGGAGGAGTAAATGATCAACTCAAATTTAGTATGTATGTTGATGTTTATGCCGATGATGGAAAGGTTGAATTTGCAGATGACTATGAACATGATGAAATGATTAGGATTTTCGAATAAAATAGCATACATAAAAAAGAGGAAACAGCATTTTACTGTTTCCTCGAATTTTTTTATTTGCAAAATTTTATTCAGCAGAGAACTGGTCTTTGCCTACTGAACAAAGCGGGCATACCCAATCCTCGGGAACTTCTTCCCATGGAGTGCCCGGAGCAACGCCGTTATCGGGGTCGCCTACCGCAGGGTCATATACATAACCGCATACATCACATACATATGTCATATTTGTCATCTCATTAACCGAAATATCTCTTTAAAAGACCTCTGAAGCCTGCGCCGTGTCTTGCTTCGTCCTTTGCCATCTCGTGAACTGTGTCGTGGATAGCGTCGAGGTTCTGTGCCTTTGCACGCTTTGCAAGGTCGAACTTGCCTTCGCAAGCGCCTGTTTCAGCGTCAACACGCATTTCGAGGTTCTTCTTTGTGCTGTCTGTGATTACTTCGCCGAGAAGCTCTGCAAACTTTGCAGCGTGCTCTGCCTCTTCAAAAGCGTACTTTGTGAATGCTGCGGAAACCTCGGGATAGCCCTCTCTGTCAGCAACTCTTGCCATTGCAAGGTACATACCAACCTCACTGCACTCGCCTTCAAAGTTAGCTCTTAAATCCTTGAGAATGTCCTCGCTTACGCCCTGTGCAACGCCTACCTCGTGAACTGTTGCAAAGCCTGCCTCTTCGTCCATAGCCTTGAACTTCTCGGCAGGAGCCTTACATACGGGACAAGCCTCGGGAGCTGTAGGGCCTTCGTGAACATAACCGCATACTGTACAATACCATTTCATAATTATTTCTCCTTTGTAATAAAATATTAGTGTAGATTATTCTTTTTACATTCAGGACAGATTCCGTAGTAGAGGACGTACCTGCTTTCAACAGTAAAGCCCTTTTTGGAAAGTCTTGAAGTAAAATCGGAACTCATACTCTCATCATCTACGTCAATCACCCTTCCGCAGCAATTGCAGACAAAGTGTGAATGAGGCTCAACAACGCCGTCGTAGCGTTCCTCGCCGTTGACGCTGCAAATGACGCGAACCATTCCTTCGACCTTAAACAGTGCAATATTTCTGTACACGGTACCAAGGCTCAAATCGGGAATATGGGGTTTTATCTGGTCATAAACCCAACGAGCACCGGGGTGAGTATCCGTTGCGCAAAGGACTTGATAAATAGCGTTGCGTTTTGAACTGAAATTACGTTTAGCCATAATTTTATCCTCGTCTTTGTGAAGTTTAAAATCAGTAATGATTATTGAGTTTATTTATAAATTACCATAAGTTTTATGTTTTATAATTACTTATTAGAATTATAAATAAATTTTTTATGAAATTTTATTTTTTATGAGGTGAGATTTTGTTTGGAAAATACATATTTAAACGTATGTGCCTATTAATTATTGCTTTTACTGTTGTGTTCACATTCTATGTGTTGTTTTCGGGTGCGGGCAGTAAAGACGATAAAAGCGCCAAAGAAGAGGTATTTCTGCCAATCATTATGTACCACTCAATTCTGAATGATAAAAAGCTGCAGAATGACTACACCGTCTCCCCCACGCTGTTTGAAAACGACTTGAAATATCTTACAAGCAACGGTTACACGACAGTTACGGTTGAGGACTTGATAAATTACGTTTATCACGGAAAGGATTTGCCCGAAAAATGCATTATGCTGACCTTTGACGACGGCTACTACAACAACTATTATTATGCCTATCCTTTGCTGAAAAAATACAAGTGCAGGGCTGTTATTTCGCCGATAGCCTCAATGACGGAAAAGTTTACGCAAACTCAGGACATTTCCGTTACCTACGGTCACATCAGCGACGACGACATCAGGGAAATGGTAAACAGTGGTTACGTTGAAATTCAGAATCATTCCTACGATATGCACACGCTTACGCCGAGAAAGGGTGTTTCAAAAAAGAAAAGTGAAAGTCAGGAGGACTACAAAAATGCTGTAACAAACGACATCATAAAAGCACAGAATTATCTTGAAAATGTGACGGGCAAAAAACCGAGCTGTTTTGTATATCCCTTTGGTGCAAAGAGTGACGGCACAGAGAAAATTGTGCGTGAGCTGGGATTTGTCTGCACAATGACCTGCACCGAGGAGCCAAACGTTATTACCAGAGATAAGGAAAGCCTGTTTGAGCTGGGCAGATACAGACGTGACGGCAAGGAGAGTATGGAAAGCCTGATGAAATCAATTCGTAATGTGGAATTAATTATCCGTAAACCGTTGATTGTAATAATAAATGGATAGCTATTTTGTAAGCTAAACTATAATTTGCCGAGTGCCTCGGCTCGCAAATCGAGCGGAAAAGTCGGTTTGTTTGGAGAAAATT
>DKWR01000058.1 GCA_002491825.1 Ruminococcaceae bacterium UBA7147 | reverse complement strand
CGAAACGTTGCCTATATATCTACTTAAAATTCGGGCTACAATTTTGTCCAAAACTGACTTTTCCACTCGATTTGCCCGCCGAGGCACTCGGCTAAATTATAGTTTAGCTAACAAAATAGAAAAATATTCTTTTTTATTGCAATGACAGTATAAAACAACAGGACAGCTCAATTTAAAAAGCTGTCCTGTTTGTTTTTGTCAAGTATAATTTCAATCAGCCTTGCAACGCCGTCGTTGTTGTTTGACGGAACGATTATATCGGCGCAGTCAAGACAAAGCTTTGACGCATTCTCAACTGCCGCACCAAAGCCAGCCTGCTCAATCATATCGGCGTCGTTGTCGGCGTTTCCGCAGGCGCAGGTGTTTTCCTTGCTGACGTCCAGATGGTTACAGAGCCATTCCACACCACTGCTCTTTGTTGCGCTTTTGTCCATAAATTCAATGAAATTCTCGGACGACGAGGTGATGTAAAATCCGCTCGTGCTGTCCCCTACAAGCTGTCTTATGTACGCTCTTTTTTTCGCATCGGTGCAGATAATTTCAATGCTGTCAAGCTCCTTGCGGTGATTGTAGATAAAGTCACGCATATTATCAATGTGACCGTGTGAAGATTTGACGTAATCAACGTAAGCCTCACTGCACCCGTATTTCATCGGATTTGCAGTGTAGCGGCTGTCGGTGTAGGTCAGCCCACCAACATAAGCCTCGAAAATCAAATCGTACTCCTCGGTGATTTTCAGAAGACTTATAACATCATTTTCACTTATCAGACTTGAGTGAATACGCCTGCCGCTGTTGTCGTGAACAGCCGCACCGTTTGAGGTTATCGAGTAATTAAGCCCCTCTATTCCAAGCACGTTTTTCGGCATTGAGCCATACGGTCTGCCGCTTGCGGCAACAACCTCAATTCCGCTCTGAATTGCCCTTTCAAGCGAACGCTTTACCCTGTCGGAAAGCGTGTTGCTGTCGGTCAGAACAGTGCCGTCAAGGTCAAGTGCGATAAGTTTTATTTCCTTTGATTTCATATATTTTCCTTTAAAAATTCGTCAATCAAATCGGCGGCATAGCGGCAAAGCTCCGAACAGGGGCGGCTTTTGTAATATTGCGTAGTACGCTTTTGCGGAGTGGGATCGTCCTTGCCGTTTATTCGAAGTCCGAGCAACTCACGGCAGATTATCGAGCCGTTGTCGGCTTTGAACTTTTCGGCAAGCGACTGCACATTCTTATAAAGCTGTGACTTTTCGTCGTCGCCGTTTGCAAGTCCGAGCACCATATACATTCCGCTCACCGTTCCGCACACCTCACGCAGTCTGCCCATTCCTCCGCCGAACGGAGCGGCAAGCATTGCGGCTGTGTTTTTGTCAAAGCCTAACTCGTCGCAGAAGGCAAGCAGTACCGCCTGTGCGCAGTTATATCCGCTTTCGAAATTCTGTTTTGCAATTTCACCTTTGGTCATAATATCACCGTATTTGATTAAATTCGGAATTCGGAATTAATGGTCGCTTCGCACCGAATTATTAATAATATAAGAAACGCAACCAATATATCAACTTAAAAGTCGGGCTACCACTTTATTCTTACAAACTAACTTTTAGGCTCGGATTGCGTGTCGAGGTACCCTGCTACATTTCAGTTACGATTTCTGCAATTGTTTTTCCCGGAGGAATCATCGGAAGAACGTTCACGTCGGGGCTGATTACGCAGTCAACCACAACGGGTTTCTTCAAATCAAACGCCTTCTGTAAAACAGGCTTAATCTCCTCGGGCTTCGTAATTCTCATTCCATCAATGCCGAATGCGTTTGCAAGCCTTACAAAGTCCGTTGCCCTGTGGGGGTCTGTCTGTGAAAACCGACTGCCGTAAAACAGCTTCTGCCACTGTCTTACCATACCGAGCACGCTGTTATTCATAACAACGATTACAACGGGCAAATCATACGATTTCATCGTTACAAGCTCGTTTAAGTTCATATGGAAGCTTCCGTCGCCCGTAATGAGGAAAACTCTCTTGTCGGGGTGAGAAACCTGTGCGCCGATTGCGGCACCCATACCATAGCCCATTGTGCCCATTCCGCCCGAGGTGAGCAGAGTTTTTCTCGATTCAAACCTGCTGTACTGTGCAACCCACATCTGGTGCTGTCCAACGTCCGTTGCAATAATATCGTCGTCAGCCTTGATTTCGTTGATTGCCTGCAAAATATCCTGCGGAAGCGGATACTCGCTTTCGGGAGCTTCTGCATTGTCAAAGTGGTGCTTCCACTCCTCAATCTTGTCAAGCCAGTCCTTGTGCTGCTGCTGTTCAAGACCGACTGTGAGGGCGATTAAAATATTCTTGATGTCGCCGAGAATGTACTCGTCAACCTTAACATTCTTGTTGATTTCCTTTTCGTCAATTTCAAGCTGAACAATCTTAGCTTGTTCGCCGAATTTTTCACGGTCGCCTGCAACTCTGTCGGAGAATCTTGCACCGCACGCAATCATAAGGTCACATTCAGCAGTAGTCATTCCCGTTTCATAGCCGCCGTGCATACCGATATTGCCCACGCAGAGAGGGTGGCTTGCGGGAATACAGCCGAGTCCCATAAGCGAACAGCATACGGGAGCGTCAATCAGCTCTGCAAAAGCCTTAAATTCGGGACTTGCGTTTGCGCTTAAAATACCGCCGCCTGCGTAAATCATCGGGCGCTTTGAATTTCTGATAAGTTCCTGAACACGTCTTACGCTTTCGGGATTCTTTATTTCAAAAAGCTCGGGCTTTTCAGGTTCTTTGGGAGTAAATTCTGTTTTATTTGCAGTTACGTCCTTCGGCACGTCAACGAGTACGGGTCCTTTTCTGCCGTCCTGTGCAAGCGCAAAAGCCTTGCGGATAGTGTCGGCGAGGTCCTCAACCTTTTCAACAAGATAGCTTGCCTTTGTGACAGGCTTTACAATGTCGACAATGTCAACCTCCTGAAAGCTGTCACGTCCGAGCTGGTCGGTTGTTACGTTGCCGGTAATTGCAACAAGCGGAACGCTGTCGATATTTGCCGTTGCAAGTCCTGTTACAATGTTTGTTGCACCGGGACCCGAGGTTGTCATAACAACGCCTGTTTTTCCTGTTGAACGAGCGTAGCCGTCAGCGGCGTGGGAAGCTCCCTGTTCGTGAGCTGTGAGAATATGATTGATTCTGTCGCTGTACTTGTAGAGGGCGTCATATGTGTTCAGCGCCGCACCGCCGGGATAACCGAAAACGGTGTCAACCCCCTGCTCAAGCAGACATTCACAAATTATTTCTGCACCTGTAAGCTGCATTATATATCTCTCCTTATATATAGGGTATCATAAAATCAATGACTAAATATTAATTTTACTTAATTAAAGCGTTGTTGTCAATAGAAAAACTCACATTTTGTCGGAATACGCTTTTACAAATCCGCTTACAGCCGCAACGGTCTTTTTGCTTGCAAGCTCGCAGAATTTTACAAAATCCATACCCTTGTTTTCGTCAAGGTCGTCTGAAATGGCACGGATAATTCCGTACGGCACTTCACATCTTACGCACACGTGACCGATAGCCGCACCCTCCATTTCACACGCAAGCGCACCGAAACGGTCGTTAATCTTAAATCTCTGTTTGCGGTCGGAAACAAAAATATCGCCGCTTGCGATAATTCCCTGCGCAACCTTTGTGTCGGGAATTTCCTTGCAAATTGCGGCGAGCAGAGTAGAAGCCTGCTTGTCGCATTCAAAGAACATCATATTGCCGTCGGGGAATGTGATTTCACCCTGTTTGTCACCGAGTGCGGTACCGTTCATATCGTGCTCAACCGACTTTGTCGCCACCACAATGTCGCCTATGCCGACAATCGGCGAAAGCGAGCCTGCAACGCCGCTGTTAAGCACAAGGTCGGGCTTGTATTTTTCAATCAGCATCAGTGCGCACATTGCGGCGTTCACCTTGCCCACTCCGCACACTACTATGCATACGTCCCTGCCGTGAAGCGTGCCGAGGGTAAATTTCATTTTTGCGTGAGTTCTTGTCTTTACGTTTTCGCAGAGGGCGATTATTCCGTCAGCCTCAATCTGCATTGCACAAATAATTCCTATCATTTTATTCACCTTTTTTATTAGTTTGGAGTTTGGAGAGTGGAGTGTGGAGTTAAGGGTCGCTCCGCTCCGAAATTATAATAATGCGTGTTGTATGGAAAAGTCTGTTCTCTGATTTTGTGTTTATATATTGGTAACGTTTCGGGACGTCAAGGATGCC
>DKWR01000016.1:12315-14534 GCA_002491825.1 Ruminococcaceae bacterium UBA7147 | reverse complement strand
GCCGAGGCACTCGGCTAAATTATCGTTTATATTAAAAACCAATTGCAAACTTCAGGGGCACGTTTATGCGTGTCCTTTACATTTTGCAAACAATTCCGACTTAATAGTCTATAAAATTTCAGTTTTTTCTAAAAAAATATTGGCTATTATTGAATTTTGTTGTATAATAGATTCTATATACTGTTTGATAAGGGTATGATTATTTGAAACGTCTGCGCAAAGCCTGCATTTTAATTATGACTGCCGCCGTTATTTTTTCTTCGGGGTGCAGTCTTGAGTCAAAATACGACTGTGAATTTTTCGCAATGGATACGGTTATGACGATTAACGCCTACGGAAGTAACAGCGAAAGCGCAGTAAAAGCGGCGCAGAATGAAATCAACAGGCTTGACAAGCTCTTGTCGGTTCAGAATGAAAACAGCGAAATTTTCAAGCTCAATCAGTCAAAGGAAATGACCGTTTCAGAAGATACCCTGACCCTTGTCACACGTTCAAAGGAAATTTACACGCTCACAGACGGCGCATTTGACATAAGTTGCGAACCGCTTACCCGTGAATGGGGATTTTATTCGGGACTTAAAAACAAGGTTCCGTCGCAAAAGGCGATTGAAACTGCGCTTGAGGACGTCGGAGCGGAGCATATAAAAATTGAAAACAGCACTGTAACGCTTGATGAAAACACCTCACTTGACCTCGGCGGAATTGCAAAGGGTTATGCATCACACAAAGCGGCTGAAATTCTGAAAGAATACGGTGTTACCTCTGCGCTTATGTCGCTCGGAGGAAACGTAAGAGCCGTTGGCTCAAAGCCTGACGGAGAAAGCTGGAGCGTTGCAATAACCGACCCGGACGACAACACTAAAAGCATAGGAACGCTTAAAATTTCCGACAAAGCCGTTGTGACCTCGGGCGGCTACCAGCGTTATTTTGAAGAAAACGGACAAATATACCATCATATAATAGATACTAAAACAGGTTATCCTGCCGACAGCGGCTTGAAATCCGTCACTGTTGTGTCGGATGACGATACGCTTGCAGACGCCCTTTCAACTGCCCTGTTTGTTATGGGACTTGAAAAGTCGGAAGAGTTTTACAGCGAAAACCGCTCGCTTTTCGGAGCAGTTTTTATTACCGACAAAGGCGAAATTTACATTACCGACAATCTGAAAGACAGCTTTATGTCAGAGCAAGGCTTTGAGGTGATTTCAGTATGACAAACCGCATATGGATAGTTGTATTTTCATTTGTTGCTGTGCTTTGCCTTGGAATTTGGCTTTTTATTTCAAGCGTTTCCTCGCAGTCAATGATTGTCGGAATTTACAAGGACGGCAGTCTTGTTGAAAAAATCGACTTGAACAGCGTTACAGGCGAGCGTGAAATCACACTTTCGGGCGAATACGGCGACAACGTAATCCTTGTTTCAAACGGTCGCATTGAAATGAAATCAGCCGATTGTCCCGACAAAATCTGCGTTAATCACGGCGAGCTGAAAAGCAGTACTTCGCCGATTGTATGCCTGCCGAACAAGGTAGTAATAAAATTTGAAGGCAGTACAGACGGAGCAGACGCAAAAACAGGAGCAGTGGGATGAAAACAAAGAAATTGATTTTAACTGCAATTCTCACCGCCTTTGCACTTGTTGCGTTTGTGATTGAGGGAGCAATCCCTCCGCTTACTCCGATTTACGGCGTAAAGCTCGGTCTTGCTAATATTTTTACGCTCTTTGCACTCTACGCACTCGGCACACGCTATGCGGCGGCTGTGCTGTCATTGAGGATTGTACTCGGCAGTATATTCACAGGACAGCTCGTGTCGTTTATCTACAGCCTTTCGGGCGGTTTGCTTTCGTTCTTGCTGATGATACTGCTTAAACGCTTTTTTCCGCTTAAACAGCTTTGGGTGTTAAGCGTTTTATGCGCAGTAATGCACAACATAGGTCAGCTTGCGGCGGCTGTTTTTATGACGCAGACGTTGGCAATTGCGTACTATCTGCCCGTACTGATTTTGTCGGGAATAATCGCAGGAGCGTTCACAGGCTTGTGCGCACAGCTTGTGCTTATGAGAATTTCAAAAATACAATATAAAAGTTAGAAGAACACTGATGTAGCACTGTGTTAATTCTATAAATTATCAAATTTGTTATGATAATAACCACACTCAAATGTAGGGAACGGTCTTGACCGTTCCGAGTCGAATAAGAGTTGGCTTGTAAATCAGCG
>DKWR01000016.1:0-12001 GCA_002491825.1 Ruminococcaceae bacterium UBA7147 | reverse complement strand
TTAATATCAAAAGCTGATTTTATATTTCATACAATTTGTGTATTATTAGTTTTAATAAGGTACTACAGAAAAGATTGTTTGTTACCGTAATGATGATTTAATTGATAAAGTCTTATAATCACTACGGACACGGCACGCCGTGTCCCTACGATAGTAAAGGAAATATTTCCAAACAACACGTACTATTACAAATTCGGAGCGGAGCGACCGTTAATTCCGCATTCCGCATTCCGAATTCCGCATTATAATTAATTACTTGGAGGATAGGGATATGAAATTAAGCGGTATCAGAGTTCCGCACCGAAAACACACGGCGGACAGCGTACCCCAAAGGCTCCCTCTGCCCGAAACGGTGGTAATCCCGATGTCTATGCATATCGGCAAGCCTGCCGTTCCGACAGTTAAGGTCGGGGAGCTTGTAAAAGTCGGTCAGCTTATCGGCTCGTCCGACGGATTCATCAGCGCACCCGTACATTCGAGCGTGTCGGGCAAGGTGAAAAAGCTTGACGAAATCACAATGTCGGGCGGAATGAAAACAAAAGCCGTTGTAATTGAAACCGACGGCGAACAGGAAATCTGCGAAAGCGTAAAGCCGCCTGTTGTTACGGACTTTCAGAGCTTTGTAAACGCAGTAAAGGAAAGCGGAGTTGTCGGTCTCGGCGGTGCAGGCTTTCCGACCTTCGTAAAGCTCGGAGTAAAGGATTTGTCGGCAGTTGAAACAATCGTTATCAACTCGGCAGAGTGCGAGCCGTACATAACCTCGGACACAAGGACAATGCTTGACAAGGCAGATTACATCTCAAAAGGAATTGATTTGCTCCACAAGTACCTCGGCAAAAAACGCATTATAATAGGTATAGAAAACAACAAAAAGCCCTGCATTGAAAAGATGACCGAGCTTGCAAATTCGAAAGAGAATGTTGAAGTAAAGGTTCTCCCCTCAATTTATCCGCAGGGCGGTGAAAAGGTGCTTGTCTACAACACAACAGGCAGAATGATTCCAAAGGGCGGACTTCCGCTTGACGTGGGCGCAATCGTAATCAACTGCACCACGCTTGCAAAGATTGCAGAATACATTGAAACAGGTATGCCGCTTGTTGAAAAGTGCATCACCGTTGACGGCTCGGCTGTGAAAGAGCCGAAAAACGTAACCGCACCCATAGGCACACCGCTTGAAAAGCTGTTTGAGTTCTGCGGCGGATTTAAGAGCGAGCCGAAAAAGGTGCTCTACGGCGGCCCGATGATGGGAATTGCCGTTTCTTCGCTCGACGTTCCCGTACTCAAAATGACGAACGCCGCAATTGCGCTTGACGAAAAGGAGGCTCGTCCTCCCAAAACAACCGCCTGCATAAACTGCGGTGAGTGCGTAAACCACTGTCCGTTAAGGCTTGACCCGAGAGCAATTGCAAAGGCTTACAAGCTCGACCAATGTGACGAGCTGAAAAAGCTCTGCGCCGATTTGTGTATGGAATGCGGTTGCTGTGCATATGTCTGCCCTGCAAAAAGGCACATTGTTCAGACCAACAAGCTTGCAAAGGCAAAGCTCAACAAATACTTAAGAGAACAGAAGGAGGACAAAAAATGAATAAGCTGATTTCCTCCGTTTCACCGCACATAAATTCACCGAGGACTACGCAGAAAATTATGCTTGACGTGCTTATCGCTCTGCTCCCCGCAGGCGTTGCCTCGGTAATAATCTTCGGCTGGCGTTCACTGCTCGTTATCGGCGTTTGCGTGGCAGTGTGCATTTTGTCCGAATGGATTTTTGAAAAAATCTGCAAAAAGGAAAACACAATTTTTGACCTTTCGGCTGTTGTAACGGGCGTTCTGCTCGCCTACAATCTGCCTGTTTCAATTCCTCTGTGGCAGGCGGCTTTCGGAAGTATGTTTGCAATTGTTGTTGTAAAACAGCTTTTCGGCGGAATCGGTCAGAACTTCGCAAACCCTGCAATCACCGCAAGAATTGTGATGATGACTGCGTTTTCGGGTGCTATGACAACGTGGACGTTCCCCGACGCATCGTCAAGCGCAACTCCTCTTGCGCTGATGTTCAAGGGCGAGCTTGACTCTCTGCCCTCATACCTCGATTTGCTCTTCGGCGTGCGTGGCGGCTGTCTGGGTGAAACCTGTACAATCGCTCTGCTTGCAGGCGGTATTTACCTGATTGCAAGAAAGGTAATCACTTGGCACACACCCGTTGCGTTTATCGGCACTGTGCTTGTAATGTCGCTGATTTTTGACAAAGCTCCGCTCTATCAGCTTATGTCGGGCGGTCTTATCATCGGCGCATTCTTTATGGCTACCGACTACGCTACAACACCCTGCACAAAGTGGGGCAAGATTGTTTTCGGCGTTGGCTGTGGACTTATCACCATTCTAATCCGTTTCTGGGGCGCATCTCCCGAGGGTGTTTCGTACTCGATTCTGCTTATGAACATCTTTACGCCCTACATTTCAAGGCTTACACGCTCAAAGCCTCTTGTGGGAGGTAGCAAAAAATGAAAAAAAGTTTTAACGAAATAATAAAGCCTGTTCTTGTGCTTGTCTGCATCTGCCTTGTTGTTACGGCTCTGCTTGCCTACATCAACTCGGTAACTTCGCCGATTATCGCAAAAGCCGAACAGGAAAAGACCGAACAGGCTATGTCGGAAGTGCTGACCGAAGCCGACGGTTTTGAAAAGCTCGAAATCGAAAATCTCCCCGACAGAGTAACCGAGGTTTATACTGCGACAAACGACGCAGGTTACGTCTTTATGCTGACGACAAAGGGCTACGGCGGAGATATGAAACTGATTTGCGGAATGGACGCAAACGGAGTAATTGAGCAATGCAAAACGCTTTCACACGCAGAAACAAGCGGTCTTGGCTCAAAGACAGCCGAGGATCCTTACAGAAATCAGTACTGCGGAAAAAATGCTGACACCTTAAACGAGGTTGACGCAATAACAGGTGCGACAATTTCTTCAACTGCATACATAAACGCAATTGAGGACGCTTTCAAGGCGTATGATATGGTAAAGGAGGCAGGAAAATGAACAAAAGACAGAATCTTCTGAAGGGTATCATCAAGGAAAACCCTGTTCTTGTGCTTGTGCTCGGAACCTGCCCCACGCTTGCGGTTACGACCAACGTAATGAGTGCTCTCGGAATGGGTGCGGCGGCTACGGTAGTTCTGCTCTGTTCAAACATCGTAATCTCCGCACTGCGCAAAGTAATCCCCGACAAGGTGCGTATTCCCTGCTACATCGTGCTTATAGCAGGCTTTGTAACAATGGTGCAGATGCTCGTAAAGGCATTTGCTCCTGCGCTTGACGAAGCGCTCGGAATCTACCTGCCGCTTATTGTGGTAAACTGCATAATCCTCGGCAGAGCCGAAATGTTCGCAAACAAAAACAAGGTAATCGACTCGGCAATTGACGCTGTGGGAATGGGCGCAGGCTTTACGCTTGCGTTGCTTTTGATGGCTACAATCCGTGAGGTGCTCGGCAACGGAACGTGGATGGGAATTGAAATTCCGGTTCTCGCCGACAACAACATTTCCATTATGACAATGGCGCCCGGCGGATTCCTTGTATTCGGTATTTTAATTGCAATTGTAAATAAAATCTCGGGCGGCAAGAACGCCAAAAAGAGCTTTGGCTGTGCCGGCTGTCCGTCAGCTGAGGTTTGCAACAAAGCCGCCTGCGGTGAAAAGGAGGAAGCAAAATGACAAAATTCATTATAATTATGCTCTCCGCTGTTTTCATCAACAACTACGTTCTGTCGAGATTTTTGGGAATCTGTCCGTTCCTCGGCGTTTCCAAAAAGCTGAATCAGGCAACGGGAATGAGCCTTGCGGTAATCTTCGTAATGCTCATTGCAACGGCTGTCACGTGGCCGATACAAACGTATCTGCTTGACCCGAACAACCTCGGCTATCTTCAGACAATCGTCTTTATCCTCGTAATTGCCTCGCTCGTTCAGCTTGTTGAAATCGTGCTTAAAAAGTACATTCCCTCGCTTCACAAATCGCTGGGCGTGTATCTTCCGCTGATTACGACAAACTGTGCCGTACTCGGCGTTACAATCCTCAACATTGACGAGGGATATACATTTGCAGAATCAATGGTAAACTCGCTCGGAAGCGGACTTGGATTCTTCCTTGCAATGGTAATGTTCTCGGGCGTTCGCTCAAAGCTTGAGGGCGCCGACATTCCAAAGGCGTTTCAGGGACTTCCCATAACGCTCGTTGCGGCTTCGATAACCTCGCTGTCCTTCCTGGGATTTTCGGGCGTTGTCGAAAACCTGTTTGCATAACGGAGGTGCGCTATGAATGAGATTTTAACTGCGGTTATCCCCGTTGTGATTATCGGCGCAATCTGTGCCGTGGTGCTTGCAGTCGCATCAAAAATTATGGCTGTAAAGGAAAACGAAAAAATACCCGAAATCCGTGAGTGCCTGCCGGGTGCAAACTGCGGAGCCTGCGGCTTTGCAGGCTGTGACGGCTACGCAAAGGCACTTGCTGAAAACGAGGTTACGGCTACCAACCTCTGCGTTCCGGGCGGTGATTCGGTTTCAAGGAAATTAAGCGAAATTCTCGGCGTTGAGTTTGAGGACGTTGTTGAACAGGTTGCCGTTGTGCACTGTTCAGGCGACTGCACTTACACGCAAGACAAGGTAGAGTATGACGGAATTGAAAGCTGTGCCGCCGCAAAGCTGATTTTCGGTTCAAAGGGCGAATGTCCCTACGGCTGTATGGGGCTCGGCGACTGCGCAAAGGTCTGTCCGAACGACGCAATCTGCATAAACAACGGCATTGCTCACATTGATTCAAGGCGTTGCGTCGGCTGTGGACTCTGCGTTAAAGCCTGCCCGAACCACCTCATTTCGCTTATGGCTGATGTTGAAAGAGTTGTCGTGACGTGCAGTAACACGGACAAGGGCGGCATCACACGCAAGGCTTGCAAAAACGGCTGTATCGGCTGTAAGAAGTGCGAAAAGGTCTGCTCGACAGGTGCGATTAAGGTTCAAGATAACCTCGCCGTTATCGACTATTCAAAATGCCCCGAGTGCGAGGACTTCGGCATTTGCGCAAGTGAATGCACAACAGGTTGCATAAGGATTTCGAATTTTACAAATGCAACGAAAATAATTGACAATTAACAATGTACAATTAACAAATTAAAACGGTAAATGAAATTGCAATAAAAAGCAGTTTCATTTACCGTTTTTTATACTGTAGCGGCGTATTCTGAACGTATAAATTGTAATGCAAATTATACATAGGGACGTCTGGGAAGCCGTCCCGAAACGTTGCCGAAATATCAACGTAAATCCGAAAAACAAACATTTCCAAACAACACGCATTCTTACAAATTCGGGAATCTGCGAGTCGAGGCACTCGACCGACCCTTAACTCCACACTCCTAACTCCACACTACTAAAAAGGTCGGACACCGTTTCTGCGATGTCCGACCTTTATTGAAATCAGAATTTTAAATTACTTGAGGTATGCGCCGTTTGTGCCGATCTGACCGTCGATTCCGGTAAATCCTGTTGCACAGCATACATATACTCTCATATTTGCAGTACCGATTGACGGAACTGTGAGTGTGCCGTTTGTAACATTCTGAACGTCACCTGTTACGGCGTCAATGTACTTGCCGTTGGGGAGGTTCTTGAATGTTGCACCGCCTGAAATTGCAACACATGCAAGGCTGTCTACGCCTTCGCTTGTGTTAGTATAGCGACGTACATATGCCATTTTGTCGCTTGAAACGTAGTTGCTGTCAACTGTGTACTGACCTTTCTGTAAAGCCGGAACAGCCTGACGGATAAGGTTAAGCTGTCTTAGGTGAACTGACAGAGGTGCATTCAGAGTTTCTGCAACCTTACCGCTTGCGGTATATTCACCGTAATCGGTAGCAGTTACGCTACCCTCCATATAGTCGCCAAAGTAAGCACGGCCTGTTTCAGCAAGAGGAGCGTTAGGACCTACGTCAATAACATTACCCTTTGCAAATTCAACCTCTGTACCGTAGTAGATACAAGGAACGCCACGGAATGTAAACATTAGGTTCATATTTTCTGCCCAAGCCTGCGGTCCGCAACTGTAACGTGTTTTCTCCATATTATCAGGACCGTAGTCGTGGGAGTCAACGTATGTTACAACATATGTTGAGTCGTTGTATAAGTCATCCTCACTTTTGGCTGCAGTGAAAGCGCTGTTAGCATCCTTAAACGCCCAGTGCATTGGGAAGTCGATTACGGAAGTACCGTTTGACTTGCTGTGGTCAGGAGTATGGTATGTAATGCCGTCTAGGTAAGCATTGTTACTCTTCTGATTAAAGTTTCTGTTGCTGTATGCATCGTAGTGACCTGTAGAAGTTGAAAGGTTAGTGCTCCAACTGTCAGTCCAGCTGCTTGCAGAAGCATATGGGCTGTCTAATTCTTTCCAAGTGTAGAAGAAGCAAGAGTCGGAAGAACCGCCCTCATTGTAAGCTCCGTGATATCTTGCACAAACCTCACCGAAAATCCAGAAGTTTTCAACATCCGAGAACTTAGGGAAGTAAGCCTGGTTCAATGTCCAACGGTTAATGTGCTTTTCTGTATCAAGACGGAAATAGTCAACACCCATATCAACATATTCTCTGAATGTGTCTGTCAAATACTTAGCGACAATTGGATTTTCCGTGTTAATATCTACACAGTCACCTGCCATTTGGCCTGTCTGCTCTGTTGACTGACCCCAACCAAGACTCTTTTCGTGGTGGTAGTAATTATTTGTATCGTTAGCGTCCTCTTTCATAACACTAAGTCTTGCTTGGAACTGATATCCGGGAAGCAGAGTGTCATAGTCAGGAGCAATCTTTGTAAGTAAAGAATCAGGAATTTTCTGCAAACAGTCAACAGATTCAAGTTTGCTGTAATCCTTTGTAAACATTGGAGCAAGGAAAGCCTCACCAAAGTTACTTGTATGGTTCCATACAACGTCCTGTACAATCTTCAGTCCCTTTTCGTGGGCTGCGTCGATTACGTCCTGGAATGTTGTATCGTCACTTTCGTAACGTGGGTCAACCTTTGCAAAGTCTAAAGCATGATAGCCGTGATAGTCATAGCCTGAGCAGTTTTCAACTATAGGGGTAATCCAAACAGCAGTAAAGCCAAGAGCCTTGATATAGTCAAGTTTTTCTATAAGTCCCTTAAAGTCGCCTCGCCAAGCAGGGTCGCTGTCGGGATTATTTGCCTGTCTGTCATCCCAGCAGTGAACGTTGTTGCCTGTGTCACCGTCATAGAAACGTGTCGTGATAATAAAGTAGATACTGTTCTCACGGAAATCTACACGCTCGGGAGAGTCAAGTTCGCCAGGGTTTGAGTTATACCATCTATTACCCTTGTACCAATATTCACCGGCAGATTTACGTGTAAGTTCCGGTGACTGCTCGCCGTTGACTACGAAAAGCATATTGATTTTAGTAACACTGTTGAAAGTGTAAGTATACCAATTATTGCCCTCGCTTGTCATAGCCGGACCGGGATAGCTTGTTTCCTTATTCTGCGGAAGGCTGTTCCAATAATAGATTGTCGGAGTGCCGTCCTCACAATAGTAGTGCACCTTGATACCGTCAAATGCTGCTGAAACATCAGCGTTTTCATCTGCATTGGCAGCTGATACGGACACAATGCCAACAGCGCAGATGATACAGATTGAGAGTACCAAAGCAAGCAATTTCTTAAATTTTGCCATAGTTTTTCCTCCTATCGACAGATATTTATTCAAATATATTATAAAATAACAGCAAATATATATATTTCTTTAATAGAATTATATGTTTCGAGCACCTTCCAAAAATTAACACCCAAATTTAGACATAATAAACAAAAAAGCACGCTTTCTCCAAAACATTATAAAAATCAAGGAAAAAGCATGCAATATTATTGTGATATTTTATAGTTATCCCTTTTTGTAAGGTAAACGATAATTTTGCGGCGAAGCCGCCGCAGGCAAATCGAGAGGAAAAATCGGATAGTATTGAAAAAACGGATGCCCGAATTTTAAGTTGATATATTGGTAACGTTTTTTGTGAGCGACGAGGGCGTCGCTCGCTACAATTTTACTCAAACGTTTCATTTACAGACGTAGGGACACGGCGTGCCCTACGAAACAGATGACGTTTAGTAGCATCTTGCGTAAGATTTAGAAAAATGTCCGACTCCCGAGATACCAAGCTATAATTTATAGCCGACTTATATAGCGGACTAAAAAAATCGGACACCGGTTTAGCGATGTCCGACCTTTTATAAAATCAGAATTTTAAATTACTTGAGGTATGTGCCATTTGTGCCGATTTGACCGTCGATTCCGGTAAATCCTGTTGCACAGCATACATATACTCTCATATTT
Source organism: Ruminococcaceae bacterium UBA7147 (assembly GCA_002491825.1). Classification (GTDB taxonomy): domain Bacteria; phylum Bacillota; class Clostridia; order Oscillospirales; family Acutalibacteraceae; genus Ruminococcoides. The sequence continues at coordinate 3,618 of DKWR01000016.1, read as the reverse complement.
GCAGTACCGATTGACGGAACTGTGAGTGTGCCGTTTGTAACATTCTGAACGTCACCTGTTACGGCGTCAATGTACTTGCCGTTGGGGATGTTCTTGAATGTTGCGCCGCCTGAAATCGCAACGCATGCGAGGCTGTCTACGCCTTCGCTTGTGTTAGTGTAACGGCGGATGAATGCCATTTTGTCGCTTGAAACGTAGTTGCTGTCAGTTGTGTACTGTCCCTTCTGGAGTGCTGGAACAGCTCTTCTTATCTGGTTGAGCTGCTGGAGATGAACAGCAAGCGGTGCGTTGAGTGTGGTTGCAACTGCGCCTGTTGCATTCTCATATGTACCAAAGCCTGTAGCAGTTACGTTACCCTCGATGTTGTCACCGAAGTAAGCACGTCCTGTTGTTGAGAGGGGTGCGTTAGGACCAACGTCCATAGGAACGCCTGCCTGGAACTGAAGCTCACTGCCGTAGTAAAGACAAGGAATACCACGGAAAGCAAACATCAGGTCGAGGTTCTCAGCCCAAGCCTGTGTTGAGCCTGTGTAACGGCAGTCCATATCGGGGCCGTAGTCGTGTGAGTCAACATAAGTTACATTCCATGTTGAATCGTTGTAGTACGGATCCTCTTCAAGAGCACGGCGATAAGCATTGCGTGCGTTGCCGAAGTTCCAGTGCATCGGGAAGTCAATAACGCCTGTGCCGTTTGCCTTGCTGTAGTCGGGTGTGTGATATGTAATACCATTAAGGTATACGTTATCCGAAGTAGGCTGCTGTGTTGTATTGTTATTAGCATTGTAGTGCTGAACAGTAATGTCAACATTACCAATCGGGTCGTCGCCTAATTTAAGGCTGCCTGTTTCAGCCCATGTATAGAACGGAGCTGAAATTGAAGCGTTGCCCTTGTTCCAGAATTCGCTTACACGTGTGCAAACCTCACCGAATACGTAGAAGTTATCGCCGCCTGTCTTAAGCCATGACGGGAAGTAGAACTGGTTAAGTGTAAGTCTTGAAACGTGCTTTTCGGTATCCATTCTAAATGCGTCAACGCCCATATCAATGTAGCTGTTGTAAACATTGTTAAGATACTCTGCTACCTTGGGATTCTCTGTGTTGATATCAACGCAGTCGCCGGCAATCTGACCTGTCTGAACAGACGGGCTTTCCCAGCTTAAATCCTTGTAATGATGGAAATAGTTTTCAGTATCATGACTGCCGCTGTCCATTTCCTTAGTATCTTTCATTATGTTAAGTCTTGCCTGGTACTGATAACCGGGCTTAAGGCTGTCATATTCCGGGAAGGTCTTTGCAAGGTCAGAGTCGGGAATAATCTTCATACTGTCAATTGAAGCAAGATCCTGAACCGAGTCATATACCTTTTCAAACATAGGAGCAAGTGTTGCCTCGCCGAAGTTACCTGCGTGGTTAATAACAACGTCCTGAACAATCTTCATACCCTTATCGTGTGCAGCATAGATAAGGTCCTGATATGTTGCGCCTTCGCTCTCGTAACGGACGTCAACTGTTGAGAAGTCCATTGCGTGGTAGCCGTGATAGTCATAGCCCGAAGCGTTTGTTACAACGGGAGTAATCCAGATTGCCGAGAAGCCGAGAGCCTTGATGTAGTCGAGCTTATCGATAAGTCCCTGGAAGTCACCACGCCAAGCGGGGTCGGAGTCGGGGTTGTTGGCTGTACCGTCGTCCCAGCAATGAACGTTGTTGCCTGTGTCGCCGTCATAGAAACGTGTTGTGATTACAAAGTAGATTGAATCCTCACGCAAGTCGGTTCTTGTCCAGTCGTCTGTCTGACCCGGCTCACGGTCATGCCATCTGCCGTTTCTGTACCACCACTCACCTGTGTTTCTTGTCAGCTCCTTGGACTGTTCGCCGTTTGTAACAAAAAGCATATTGATTTTAGTTACATTGTTGAATGTGTATCCGTAGTAGTTGTTGCCCTCTTTGGTCATAGCTTTACCCGGATAATCGGTTGAAATATTCTGCGGAAGGCTGTTCCAATAATAGATTGTAGGTGCGCCGTCCTCGCAGTAATAATGCACCTTGATGCTGCTTGACGCTGCCGTGTTGCTGTCGCCGTCAACCGTAGCTGCACTTGTTGAGATAACTGCGACAGTGCATACAACACAAACTGCCAAAATCAAAGCAAGTATTTTTTTAAATTTTGCCATAGATTTTCCTCCTAATGACAGATAATTATACATTGTATATTATAAAGTAGTAATAAAAACATATATTTCTTTTTTAGAATTATATATTTTGTGTACCTTCCAAAAATTTACACGATTATTTAGATATAATACACAAAAATGCACGTTTTTTCCAAAATATTATAAAAATCGAGGAAAAAGCGTGCAATATTATTGTCATATTTTATAGTATGCAAATCCGCCCCTACGTCAACGTTGCTATAATACCAACACTTTTATATTATTAAATAAGTCAAAATTCAAGGCTGATTAAAATGGATAATCAGATTATCTTAAAATATACCTGTCAAATGTCTTTGCAATTCCGTCGTCGTCATTGCTTTCGCAAACGTAGTCGGAAATTTTCTTAACGTCGGGTTCAGCGTTACCCATTGCAACGCCGAAGCCTGCGTAGCCTATCATTGTCATATCGTTGTAGTGGTCTCCGAACGCCGCAAGCTCCTCTCGCCTTACGCCGACTCTTTGCAGTAAAAGCGGCAGCATAGAGCCTTTTGTAACGCCGAACGGCATAATTTCAAGGAAATACGGAGCGCTCTTGTAAACGTCGAGCAAACCGTCATATCGGCGTGACAAAATCGACTGATAACGGTCAATCTCGTCAGGCTCGCCTGCAAGCAGAATTTTGTTGATATTGAACTTAACAGCCGAAACAAAGTCGTCAACAACAACCATTTCCGCCTTTATGATGTCCCTTTCAACATAGGTATAATCGTTTACCTTGTTGTCGGAAATAATGTGCTTGTCGTCGTAGGTGTTGATTGTGATGTTTGAGTCCTTGAGCACACCGACGATGTCGGCAAGATATTCAAGCGGAAAGAGCTTGCTTACAACGGTTTCGCCCGTTTCGCAATTGATGATTTTTCCGCCGTTGAACGCCATAATAAACCCGCCGTAGCGGTCAAGGAGCAAATCCTTGGCTATAGGATAGATTCCGATAGGGTGACGTCCCGATGCAAGAATAATTTTTTTGCCCTGTTTCTGCGCTTCAAGCAGAGCATACCTTGTGAGGGGCGTGATTTCCTTTTTGGAATTTGTCAGCGTCCCGTCAATGTCAAGCGCTATCAACTTGTAATCCATAAAATTCACCTATAATGCTTGTGTTTGTGCACAATATGCACATTTTGCTTACTCCAAAACTTCCATCCTCAACTATATCATAAGAAACGTGAAAATGCAACAACATTTGTTTGCGCAAAACTGCTGATTTTATGCGCATTCAGGGCGATTAAATTAATGTGTTTACTTTTTTGTTTACATCATAAACTTGGCAAAGCTTGAAAAGCCGATTTTAAAACAAAATATTTTTCCCGATTTAAATATAAACTATAGTTTAGTGTTGAGTTTGGAGTGTGGAATGTGGAGTTGTGGTCGAGTGGATAGGTTGGAATAATTCAAAAGTTAAGTTCCC
>DKWR01000018.1 GCA_002491825.1 Ruminococcaceae bacterium UBA7147 | reverse complement strand
ACTCCAAACTCCACACTAAATTATCGTTTAGTTTGTTTTTTGATATGAAACCTTTTCTGTATATATGCGGTGTTATATATGAAAGGGACAAGGGGGTGGTTGCTTGAACGATTTTTCAGATACAGATGATTTTATTACTGACACAGTAAATACATATTCGGACACAATGTATAGAGTTGCATTCAATATCACAAAAAACAGCGAGGACGCTTTGGATGTATGTCAGGACGTATTTGTCAGACGGTGGAACTTATCTTTTATGATGAGTTTCGCTTTTGATTTTTTTGAAAAACTGTTGTAAATACCACAGAATTTTACAATAATTTTGAAAATATTTACCATATAACAGAGAAACAGGATAATATTGAAAGCTTATTTTGTGAGATATTGCTATTGATTTTCCAATGTTTGTTGTAATGTAGTTTTTTTATATTTTGTGGAGGTAAAAAAAGAGGATGAAACTTAAAAATCTAAAAAAACTAATATCTGTTGCGATTATCTGCACGATGATTATGGCGTTGTTTGTACCGATGCTTTCTGTGCAGGCGGCAGAAACACAGGCAATTCAGAACGTTATTGAAAATTACACGGACGTTGAAAACTCCGAGTATAAGCTTCTCAATGTTACTCATAGTTACAGTGAGATATATGTCAGTTATTCGGTGCCTGGAGCGTGCAAGTTGATTTTGGCTGAATATGACGGTGTTACAGGCTACTTGAGAAACACCGAAATAAAAAGCATATCGTCAGGAACAAATTCATCAACATATTTTTATTTGGATTATTACGGCAACCAATCAGTAACTATTAAGTTGTTTATTGTTGACTCAAACAACAGACCGCTCGGAAAATCATATACCGAGAGTTTTGAGATAACCAATAACAACGAAGCCCCTTCTTTCTTCTACGGATATGATATGGAGCCGCATCCAACAGTTCCGCTGAAAAATGACTCGGGCAGATATGCTTATGCTGCACCTTGGTCTGTTGATACTTACGGCGTGCTTTCGCTTCCTGGAGGAAATACATATTTAAGTACTAACGGCAGAAATACTATGCCTTGGAATGAATACAGAGAGGGTATAACTTCTATTGTTATGTCGGAGGATATGTGTGAAGTCGGAGCATATATGTTTGAGGGTATGAACAAGGTTAAGGAAGTTACAATTCCTGCCCATGCTCAGCGGAAGTCAGAATACGACATATACTGTTCCCGACAGCGTTACGTCAATTGAGCAAAATGCATTCAAAAACTGCAAAAACCTCAAGAGCATAACAGTCGGCAGTAACGTAACAACAATCGGATCAAATGCGTTTGAGGGTTGTACAAATCTTACCGATATTACATTAACTAATATTTCAGATATTGCGTCGGAAACATTCAAGAATTGTACTAATCTTAAAAATGTTGAGTTAGGTTCTGCCAAGCAGATATATCAAGATGCTTTTTACGGCTGTAAGAGTCTTGAAAGCATCACTATCCCTGCAAGCGTAGACTATATTGAAAACGGTATGTTTGCTCATTGCGACAGCTTTAAATCTATTAACGTTGCTGAAGGAAATACATCATATTCAACCGTTGACGACTGTCTGTATTGCGGCAGCGAACTCAAAGAATATCCAAATGCAAAAGCAGAAAATTATGTTGTTTCATCTGATACAACAAATATATCCAATAGCGCATTTGAGGGAAGAATTTCTCTTAAAAGTGTAGTTATACCGGACTCGGTTACCGAGATTGGTTCATGTGCATTTAGCGAATGCAGTAATCTTACAAGCGTATCTTTACCGCAAAATCTGTATGATCTTAACTCATATATATTCAGTAAGTGTACTTCTCTTTCATCAATTGATTTGCCGGATTCCCTGAATAGCATTGGATGTTCAGCTTTTGAATATTGTAAATCACTTAAATCAATTGAGTTCCCCGAGCTTACTGACGAAAGTTTATTTAGAATAAACGAAAAGGCGTTTAGTCACAGCGGACTTGAAAGCGCTACTTTGCCTAAAAAGATATATTTAGACTACAATGTATTTTTTGGTTGCTTTGACCTGAAGTGGGTAAAATTCCTTGGCAACAGTTACTATAATATGACATCTTATGTTTTCTGGAATTTCGATGACCTGACAATTTATTATCCCGAAGGCAATACAACTTGGGATTCTGTACTTCTCCATAATTATGAGCACAAGGATTCGCTCAAGTTCGTGTCTTATAATGACACAAATAATAACTACAACTGCAGTTACACATTCAATGGACTTGAACCCAATACAACGTATATGGTAGGAGTAAGCAAGGAATTAGCCAGCGATACTTTATTTGACAGTGATACACTCATCTATTTCGACCAGTTTAACTCCGACAGCAAGGGAAATATCACAATCAGCTATAAAATTTCTGATAGTTCAGGAAAAGTAATTCCTTTTGTATTGCGTCCGGCGAAGTATGATATTTCAAACGTTTCGATTGAAATCGGCGAGGTTATATACTCGGGCAAGTCTCAGGACAAGCCTGACCATTACACTGTAACACTTGACGGTGAAGAGCTTACCGAAGGCGTTGGTTATCTTGTGACAAAGGACAGCGGATTTTACTGCGAGGGTACATTCGACTTCGAGATAGTCGGTATAGGAGATTACTACGGTACAACGTATCAGCTTTACAAGGCTAAATGTTATGATTATGACGTTGACGGCGACGGTATTGTTACAATAAGAGATGTAACCGCCATTCAGTTCTATCTTGCAGGTATCAGAGGTGTCAATAATTTATATGCGGCTGACGCAAACAACGACGGTGAAATCACAGTTGAAGATGCAACTCATATTCAGAAGTTACTTGCAGGTATCTGCTAAATTTAATATCACAGCATAAAACAAACTCCCCACCGAAAAAATCGGCGGGGAGTTTTAAATTTGTTTGTGGGCATTTAATTCCGAATTACGCATTACGCATTCCGAATTAAATTATGCATCATTCCTTAAAAATTCGGAGGATTTCGTCCTTATGTGCCATAATTGCTTCATAACCCTCATGAATTGTTTCGTCAACGTTGTCCATTGAAAACAACTGGGTGTTCTCATTGTTTATCTGAACCGCAAGGTCAGCCATCTCCATTGACTTTCTCGTTCCGTCAATTGAATAAACGTCAAGAGCACGCCATATAACCTTGATAAGTCCGTCAAGTCCTGCGTCCGGGTCGTAGTTCATAATGTCAAAGCCAATAGCAAGCACTTTTCCCACGCCCATATCACGAAGGATTTTTACAGGCAGGTTGTCCTTTGAGCCGCCGTCAATAAAGTTGTATTTGTCGTATGTACAGGTAGTGTAAATAGCAGGGAACGACATACTCGCACGAACGGCAATATCAAGCGGTGCGTTGCATATATAATGTATATGGTCGTTTTCAAGGTGTTCGTCCTCTGTTGTGAAAATACACTCGTCTGTTGTCAGCGTGTCAACCGTGCAGATTGAAAGGTTAATCGGCAAATCCTTAAAGCCCTTTATACCCTTTATCGCCATAATTTCCTTGATTACGTCGGAAATCAGCTCGCCCGATTTTATTCCGTCCTTCTGAATCTTTTTGTTAAGAATAAACTGCGCAAGCGCCTTGAAAATCAGTCCGTTGTCAATCTCGGCAAGCGTTTTCCAGTGCTTTTTTGCCAAATCGCACATTTCGTCGGCGGTGAATCCCATAGCTGTGATTGCCGCCATACACGCTCCCGAGCTTGTGCCCGAAACATATTGAGGGTGTATTCCAAGCTCATAAAGAGCCTTTATTGCGCCGATATGGGCAATGCCCTGCAAGCCGCCTCCCGAAAGAGCAATTCCTATTGAATTTTGTCTGTCCTGTTTTTGCAAAGTTATCACCTAATTCCTTATCCTAACCAATTTACTTATAGAAACGGTAGACATTGCAGTATGACTCGGTTTCAACAAAATAATCGTACCAGTTGTAGAAATCGTCAAAGCTGTAGTCAGCCTGAATAAGCTCGTAATTTTTAAAATCAGTACTATCCGTAATGTACTTAATTGTGCTATCGTTGTCGGCAAGACGTGAAATGTAAACCGTAACTTCCGAAAGCTCCGACAGTTTTTTGTCGGTTTTCAGCGCCGACATACTGTCTTTTGTTACTTTTCCCGTGTCGCCGTTGAACATATACGCCTTTGCAAGCTCGGAAATTTTACCCTTTGTAACAACGCCTCTGTCAGTCGCAAAGCTTTCAAGCTCGTCACCGAGAGTTTTTGACATCTGCGAGGTCTGCACAATCATTGTGCTGTCGTAGTTCATAAACTTGTCAATACACTTGTTCCACTCAAGCATAGCTGTTCCGACAAACACGCAGTTGTCTGTTTTCGTTTCATAAAGATTTGTTCTGCCGTAGATGTAGTACGGAGTTACCGTGCCGAATGCAATTGCACTTGCAAGCACAACGCTTGCAGGAAGTACAAGACGTACCTTTTCATTTTTTATCAGCTCAAAAATCTTTATGAATGCAAATGTAAACAGCATTGAAATCAGCGGGAGCGAAGCCATAACGTACCTGTCGCTGTTAAACGGCGATACAAGCGAAATGCCGATAAAATAAACCAAAGCAGGGATAATAATGAACATAGCCTTGCGGTTTAATTTATGCTTTTTGGTAAAGCGGAAGTAAATCCCTGCTCCTACTGCAAAGCCTGCACAGAGTGCGAACAGCCAGACCTGATTTAAGAACAAATCCTTTGCAAGAATCTGAATGTAGGTGCAGAGCTTGTAAACAAGATATGTGAAAATCGTGACAAATTCAAGATTTGAAATGTTAAGCGAGCCTAAACCCCTGTTGCCGCCAAGTACGTTTGAAATAATGTACGGATAAATGCAAAGCGCAATGACAGCACCGATAACTGCGGCGATTATGTATTTTACAAGGTCCTTGATATTTCTCTCCTTGATTTTGAAAACAAGGAAAACAAGCCCGATTAAGCCTGCAAACAGGATAAAATAATACTGCGTGAGTATGCCGAGAATCACGATAAGCGTGAGCATAAGGCAGTCGGAAAGCCTTACGGTGTTTTTCTTTTCGTACATCACAAGGCTCATATACAAAAACGCAAGCACAAAGAACGTAAGCGTAGCATACATTCGGAGATAAATTGTAGTCGTTATGCATGCAATGCTCAATGCATACGCTCCCGAGGCGATAAGTGCATACAGATTATTTCCCGTAACCTTTTTGCCGATTTTAAAGAGCAGAATTAATATTCCGACCATAGCAAGCACGTTGATTGAGTACGCAAGCCACTTGCTGAAAACATTTGGGAACAGCGAGCATACAGTGTGCACCAACGCATAATAAAACGGCGGGTGAGAGGCGTCAATAATCTGATTTTCATAAACCTGAGCATAGTCAAAACGGTCGTTTTCGCTTACGGCAAGATATTCGCTGAAGTCATCATAACTGTTCCAGCCGCCGTCAACGCTTAATTGCTTTGAGGAGTTTGCAAGATTATAGGTCAACAGCTCGTCCTCGTGAAAGCCCTGCTTTGTCGCCATATAAAACGTGCTGATTGCAAGGCTTAAAACAATAATTACAGAAAGAATAATGCCTGCTTTTTTGTTGTCAATTTTCATACGATTTACCCTTTTTATTTGAATATATAGTCTTTGAACTACATTATATCATACATTACGGTCAAATCACAATATATTTTATTAATTTTTTGTACGTTAATTTACTTAAAATGTCGGAAATATCGTGCCGTTAATAAGTAACGTATAAAAATACTTTTACTTTACTAAAAATTTACGGATAATTGACGAATTTGTCAAACTTTACATACTTTTTACAATTCGTTTACAAATGCATTACGTTGCTTTTATATGATTTGTTGTATAAAGGAGAGTATTGGTTTTATGGATATATTCGCAGTATTAAGTCTGCTTTGCGGACTCGCCCTGTTCCTCTACGGAATGAACACAATGGGCGACGCCCTTGAAAAATTCTCTGGCGGCAAGCTCGAAAAAACTCTTGAAAAAATGACAAACAGCACGCTTAAGGGCTTTTTGCTCGGTGCGGCGGTAACGGCTGTTATTCAGTCGTCATCGGCAACGACGGTAATGGTTGTCGGTTTTGTAAACTCGGGCATAATGAAGCTTCGACAGGCTATCGGCATCATAATGGGCGCAAATGTCGGCACTACAATTACCTCGTGGATTTTAAGCCTTTCGGGCATCGAGGGCGACAGTATGATTATGAAACTGCTTAAGCCTTCGTCATTCTCGGCTGTATTTGCTTTTATAGGTATTATTCTGCTGATGTTCTGCAAAAAGGACTCAAAGAAAAATTTAGGTTCAATCTTTGTCGGCTTTGCAGTTCTTATGGTCGGTATGAGTATGATGAGCGGTGCAGTTGAGCCTCTTGCAGACAATCCCGCATTCACAAGCATTCTCACCGCATTCCAGAATCCGTTCCTCGGCATACTTACAGGTGCGCTGTTAACGGCGATTATTCAAAGCTCAAGTGCGTCTGTCGGCATTTTACAGGCACTTTCTTCAACAGGTGCGATAAACTATTCAATGGCTATTCCGATTGTTATGGGACAGAATATCGGTACGTGCGTTACAGCTCTGCTTTCCTGCGTAGGTGCAAAAAAGAATGCAAAGCGTGCGGCTTTTGTACACCTCTACTTTAACATAATCGGTACAATTGTAATCTGCGCCCTGTTCTACGGTGCTAACGCATTCATGAACTTCGGCTTCCTTGACGATATTGTTAATCCTGCAAACATTGCAATTATTCATACAATGTTCAATCTGCTTGCAACAGGACTTCTTCTGCCGTTCAGCAAACAGCTTGAAAAGCTTGCCTGCCTTACAATCCGTGACAGCGAGGACGATATTCAGACTCCGTTTTTGGACGAGCGTTTCCTCAATACTCCGTCACTCGCAACCGAAAGGGCATTATCTTTGAGCACAAAAATGGCACGTCTTTCAGAGGGAACACTCCTCGGCTCGCTTGAGCTTTTGGGAGAGTACAACGAAAAGGTTGCGGAAACGATAAGAGATAACGAGGATATGATTGATTCTTACGAGGACGCAATTTCAACATATCTCGTAAAGCTCAGTCAGAAACCTCTTTCCGAAAAGGACAGCAAAATGGTTCAGCTTGTTCTGCACACAATCGGAGATTTCGAGAGAATAAGCGACCACGCTGTAAATATTTTGCAGGTAGCTAAGGAGATTGAGCAGAAAAAGGTTAAATTCTCCGAGAAAGCTCATGCAGGACTTGAGGTTATGATTGCCGCACTTATTGAGATTATCAACAATGCAACGCTTGCCTTTATCCACAACGACGTAAAGCTTGCCGCAAAGGTTGAGCCGCTCGAGCAGGTTATTGACAGACTGCGTGACAAGCTCAAGGAAGCGCACGTAAGACGTCTTACAAACGGAGAATGTACAATTGAGCTTGGATTTATTTTCTCGGATTTGATTACGAACATTGAGCGTGTGTCCGACCACTGCTCAAATATCGCAATCGGCGTTATCGAAATCAACCGCAACGGATATGAGGCTCACGAGTATCTCCACGAGCTGAAAAATTCCGACGATATTCAGTATAATGCGGACTACAAGGCGTACAAGCAGAAGTATTCTCTGCCGCAGAACGCAAAATAATTAAGATTAAAGGGGCTGTTTTCACAGCTCCTTTTAATTAAGTTAAATATCATTCGCCTTTTTGTAGGATAAACTATAGTTTAATTCGGAATGCGTAATGCGGAATTAATGGTCGCTTCG
>DKWR01000026.1 GCA_002491825.1 Ruminococcaceae bacterium UBA7147 | reverse complement strand
CTTATTCATTTGCAACAGCCCCTTATTAAATATTTCTATAAAAGAAAAAACTATTTAATATTAAATGTACCGTTTTCGATTTCTGTGAGCATTGCAAGTCTGTTATCGTGTCTGCCGCCTTCTTCGGGCGTATTAAGGAAAATATCCGTATATTTTACAGCATCTTCTTCGCTTGTAACTCTGCCTCCCATACAAAGAATATTTGCGTGGTTATGACGGCGAGTCATCTCTGCACCAAACTCATTATTTACAACCGCAGCACGTATTCCTTTGACTTTATTAGCCGCTATGGAAATTCCTATACCCGTTCCGCAACACAGAATACCAAATTCATATTCTCCGTTTGCTACGGCTGTTGCAACTTTATATGCGTATATAGGATAATCTACGCTTTCATTGCCGTTTGTACCGAAATCCTTGTATTCTATTCCCTTTTCATCAAGATACTTCTTTACGGCGCAAATTAAGTTATATCCGCCGTGGTCACATCCAAGTGCTATCATTATTTTACCCCCAACTTTTTATTAAGTTCTCTTTGAGCTTGCGGCAGTCTTAAGTAGACCGGCATAAGTTCATCGGCTTTTACAGTTTCGCCGTTGTTTATCTTTTCAAACGCTGCATACGCAACAGATGACGCAGTCTGAATTCTGTTATTAAACGGTGCAAGCGTAATATTTTCAAGCTTTTCACCTAAAAATTTACTGCACAAAACTGCTCCGTCACCGACAAGAACAACCTTTTCATTGATATTCTGAAGTTCATTCTTTAAGTCTGTAAGAGAAAGCGCTCTGTCGTCCGTCATTCGTGTAACAGTACAACCTTTTACTCTGAACAAAGCATTATACACCTGTGAGCAGCGAGCGTCCATTACAGAACAGACAATGCAGTCGTTGCCAAGCATATTATACGCCATACTCTCAAGCGTTGAAACAGAAACGCAGGGTAAATTCTTTGGAAACGCTATTCCCTTTACAGCCGCAACGCCTATTCTTACTCCCGTAAAAGAACCCGGGCCTGCATTTACCGCAGCTGCATCAATGTCGTTTACAGACAATCCTGTATTCTTTAGCAGTTCATCAACCATAGGCATTAAAGTCTGGCTGTGAGTAAGCGCAGTATTTATTGAAAACTCACCGATAAGCTTATTTTCTTCTGCAACGGCAACAGAAGCCGCCGTTGCAGAAGTATCAACAGCAAGTATTTTCACTGAATATCAACACCTTCAATCTCAAAAGTTCTTTCATCATCAGAATCCCCCTTTGAGATGTTTATTCTTATAGCATTATCAGGCAATGCTCCCTCAATGTTTTCGCTCCACTCAATAACGAGTACGCCGTTATCAATGTAATCAAAAAATCCCGTTGAATACAAATCTTCCCACGAGGTTACTCTGTACATATCGAAATGATAGATATTGTATTTTCCGTGATATTCATTGACAAGTGCAAAAGTAGGACTGGAAACTCCGTCATTCACACCAAGACCTCTGCAAAGCCCTCTTGTAAACGCAGTTTTACCCATTCCAAGTCCGCCGAAAAGGGCGATTACTTCGTTGCCGCAAAGCTTTTCAGCAATTAATTCACCGATTTTTTCTGTGTCTTCGGTTGACTTTGAAATAATTTTATTCATATCAGAAAAGACCGACAATTTTTCCGTCGCTGTCAACGTCAATGCTGTGAGCGGCAGGAACCTTTGGAAGTCCGGGCATTGTCATTATGTCACCTGTGTAGGCAACAACAAAACCTGCTCCGTTTGAAAGAGTAACGTTTCTGACGGTGATTTCAAAGTCTTTCGGTGCTCCGAGCAAAGCCGGATTATCGGACAGTGAATACTGCGTCTTTGCAATACAAACGTGAAGCTTGTCTGCTCCGAGAGCCTCAACTTCTTTTATTGCCTTATCTGCGGCTGTTGTGTAATTAACCTTGCTTGCTCCGTAAATTGTTGCAGCAATTTTTTCAATTTTCTCTTTAACCGTAAGGTCAAGTGAATAAATCGGAGCAAAATCAGACGTCTTTTCGCAAGCTTCTACTACCTTTTTAGCAAGCTCTATTCCGCCTTCACCGCCTTTTCCGAACACATCTGAAAGTGCAAAGTCAGCTCCGTTTTCACGACAGTAGCTTTCAATATATTCAAGCTCTTCCTTGCTGTCTGTACCGAAACGGTTGATTGCTACGATTACGGGCACATTATATTTACGCATATTCTCAATATGAACGCCGAGGTTTACAATACCCTTTTTGAGAGCCTCAAGGTTTTCATTGGAAACCTCTGATTTTGGAACACCGCCGTTATATTTAAGTGCACGACAGGTGGCTACAATTACGATTGCAGACGGCGAAAGTCCTGCATAGCGGCACTTGATGTCGAGGAACTTTTCTGCACCGAGGTCGGAACCGAAGCCTGCTTCGGTAATGCAGTAGTCAGCGAGCTTTAAAGCAAGCTTTGTAGCTCTTACGCTGTTACAACCGTGAGCGATATTTGCAAAAGGTCCGCCGTGCATTATAGCCGGTGTACCCTCAAGAGTCTGTACAAGGTTAGGCTTGATTGCATCTTTCAAGAGAGCAGTCATAGCTCCGTCAGCCTTTAAATCCTTTGCATATACAGGTTCACCTGAACAGGTGTAAGCTACAAGTATTCTTCCAAGGCGCTGTTTTAAGTCATCAATATCATTTGCAAGGCAGAGTATTGCCATTACCTCTGATGCAACGGTGATGATAAAGTGGTCTTCTCTGGGGATTCCGTTGACCTTTCCGCCGAGACCGACAACGATATTTCTCAAAGCACGGTCGTTCATATCAAGGCAACGCTTAATAAGGATTCTTCTGGGGTCGATATTAAGTGCATTACCCTGCTGCATATGGTTATCAAGCATTGCACAGCAAAGGTTATTTGCCGCAGTAATTGCGTGCATATCACCCGTAAAGTGAAGATTTATGTCCTCCATTGGAAGAACCTGTGCATATCCGCCGCCTGCGGCACCTCCCTTGATTCCGAAAACAGGACCGAGCGAAGGCTCACGAAGTGCAATTATTGAATTCTTTCCGATTTTAGCCATAGCCTGTCCGAGACCTGCTGTTGTAGTTGTTTTACCCTCTCCGGCAGGGGTAGGGTTGATTGCGGTTACAAGGACGAGTTTGCCGTCAGGGTTATTCTGTACTCTGTTAGCAAGCTCGTCGGAAAGCTTTGCTTTGTATTTTCCGTAAAATTCGAGTTCGTCTTCCGAAATTCCGATTTTTGCGGCTACTTCTTTGATTGGCAGGAGTTCAGCCTGCTGAGCTATTTCAATATCCGATAACATTTTGAGTGCACCTCCACACATTAATAATTATATTATATCAAAGAGCGTTGATTTATTATTCCAATTTGAAAATATACTTGATATTGACATTATATTTTAATATAATATTTATAATCATTAATAAATAATAAATTTTATAGAGGCGTTTTGTTTGAATAAATTTGCAAATTCGGTTGGTGATTACCTAAAAAGAACGGATTTTGTTCTTTGGTTACTCACTTTTTCCGCTGTAATTTACAGTCTTTTATTGATTTCAAGTATGCAGCGTTCGGGTGATTACAATTATCTCCGAACACAGCTTGCGGCAGTGATTGCAGGAATTATATCTGCATTTGTGATTTCAATTGCCGATTATAGGTATTTAGTGCGAAAATGGTACTTTTCGGCGATAATTGCCGCTGTTCTTGCATCACTTGTATTTTTATTCGGAATACAGGTTGCAGGAACCGACGACACGGCTTGGATTGAGCTTCCGGGTGGTTTTACAATTCAACCATCGGAGTTCATAAAAATATGCTTTATCATTACGTTTACAAAGCACCTTTCTTACCTGAAAGAAAAGGGACTTATTGAAAATCCACTCGGTGTTCTTACACTGGTTCTGCACGCCGCATTACCTATGGCTGTTATTCATATTCAGGGCGATGACGGAACAGTTTTGATTTTCGGATTCATTTTTCTTATTATGTGCTTTACCGCAGGAGTACAGCTCCGGTATTTTGCAATACTCGGAGGTCTGCTTCTGATTGGAATACCGCTTATCTGGAACTTCTTTATGAATGACGAACATCGTAACAGAATTATAGCCTTGTTCGACATTGACGGAAACGCAATGACAAACTACGGTTGGCAACAGTATCAAGGTAAGGTATCAATTGCAAGCGGTGAACTTACAGGCAGTGGTCTTTATAACGGCTCAAGGGTTGAATACGGAATCGTACCCGAACAGGAAAATGACTTTATTTTTACCGTTGCAGGTGAAGAGCTTGGCTTTATCGGTTGTATGCTGTTGCTTGTTATACTTTTCGGAATAATAATTAAGGTTGTTTTAAATGCTAAAAATTCAAATGATTTGCAGGGCAGATATATTTGCTCGGGCGTATTTGCAACGATTTGTGCCCAAAGCATTATTAACATCGGAATGACGCTCGGTTTCTTCCCTGTTGTCGGAATTACTTTACCGTTGTTCAGTTCGGGAGGTTCTTCTGCATTGAGCACACTTATTTGTCTTGGTCTTGTACAAAGTGTAAGGAATCACAATTTTGATGACATGGATACCGCAAGCGTTCGCAGAGGAAGTCAGAGCAGAATTAAAATATAAAATTTCTAACATAAAATAGCTGTCGGATAACTATTGCATAAGCTTGTTATCCGACAGCTATTATTTAGTTTATAATAAAGTATTCCAAGATAAATTATGAAACTGCAAAACGCTGAATTTCAGTAGCGTCAGAAATGGTAACCGAACCGTCTTTGTTGAAATCAGCAAGGCTTAACTGTAACGCATTGAATGAAACAAGCTCAGCGCAGTACTTCTGAATTTCAGTAGCGTCTTTAATATCAACAACACCGTCAAGGTTTACGTCACCGAGCTCGTGAGTTTCCTGAGCAGCGCCTATTACATAGCTTACGCTTTCAGTTACGCTCTTTCCGTCTGAATCTGTAGCAGTCACAGAAAGCTGATATATTCCTGTTTCTGACGGAGTCCAGAGATAAGAAGCTGATGATGACTTCTGAACAGATTTTTCATTGATTGAAAATTCATATTCAACATCGCCTGTTGAATTGTAAGCCTCTGCCTTAAGGTTGATTGCAGTACCGGCTGACTGACCTGAATTGAGATCAGCGCCGAAGTTTACTTCAAGCGGAGCGTAGTTGATAACTGTATCATCCAACAGTGCACCTACTCTTGCAAGAGGAACTGTGATGTTATCAATATCTTCTTTCTCGTGTGAAGTTGACGGATCGTAGCTGTATTCGACGTCTGCGCAGTCAAGCATTGACGGGTCATGAGGAAGTGTATCCATACCCGATGTGCCGTATGTGAGAATCTGCATTGCACCTATACCATTTGCTTCAATATAATCTTTATCAATTCCAAGAGTTGCAAACGGAATTGCGACCTCATAAATAAAGCCATAACTCTTTTTATATCCAAGGTCAAAGAAATCTGTCCAATTTGAATTCTTATCTGTGTTGTCGCCGAGAACACGTGAACCTTTGGGGCTGTTGATACCGTAAAGGGTATCGCTTGCAGTACCGTTAGCGTACTTGATTTTAAATCCGTTCTGGTTATCCTGTGCCTGGAATGACCTTACGCCAATCGGAACTCTTGTATCATAATTGAACATGTATGTTCCGTCAGAATCAAGCGTGTCAGCCTTGAATATTGCCGCACCGCCGTTTGAATTGTTGGAATCCATAGCGATGAGTGTGTCAATATGAGTTGTAAAGCTTGTACCGCCGTCTTTTGCTACACCGCCGTCACAGCCCCATACAAATGGATTTGTATATGTGGAACCGTCTTTATTTGTTCCTACAGCCTTACCTGTTGACTGTTTTGACGGGTCAATGGAAAGTGCAAGATACATAGGAATACTGTTTCTCCAAGGACGTGCCTCATTTGAAGCCGCAAAGTTATCTTCCGGAGAAATTATATAAGTTGTATTTGCAATTTCCCACATAAAGTAGAGATTATCGTTATCCCAAGCGGCATAAAGTGCATATGCGTCCCAAGGCTGTTCGTGCATTGCAGAAGGCATATATACTCTCGGGTCATCATTTGCAACACCCTGTGCAATAATCATTGAGCTGTCCCAGTCGCTTACATCGCCGTCAACAGTAATTGTTTTATTCTTACCAAGCTGTAAATCGGGATTTGTAGCATAATAACCTGCTTCAGCCTCCGTTGTGTGACCGTCGGATTTTGAAGAGAAAGTAGTCTTGGTCTGTGTAAATCTCTTTTTAAATGTATAGGTCTGTTCGGTTTCAACGCCGTCTGAACCTGTAGCATAAAGAGTAAGGGTTACAACTGAATTACCGATTTTACCTTCTCCGACGCTGATAACTTCGTTATTTGAAAACGCAGTCTTTTCAGAGCCGTCAATTGAATAGTAACCTTTTGTTGCGTTTTTAAGACCTAGTTTTACCTGCATACTGTCAGATGAGAAACCTGTGCCGGATGCAGTATAACAGAAGCCGTAGCCGTGATCATCAGGCTTACCGTAATCAACCCAGTTTAAATCAGCTGTTAAAAGCTTACATTCACCTGTTTTAAGAGAAAGTCCTGCACCCGTGGGGTACTGCTCCTTGCCCTCGTCTTTTTCAAGTCCGTTTGTAAAAATAATGCTTTCCGACTTGTAGGTAGACGGGAAACTCTTTGTATAAAGACGGTCATCAGTCTTTTCCATAAGTTCTCCCGGCCATTCAGCGTTGTTTTTTGTGCCGTAAGCGTATACATAGACATTTTCCCAGTTGTATTTGGAATTGTCAAAATACACGCTTGAACCTGTTGTTGTAGCGGCAGAGGCTGAAAAAGCAGTAACTGCAAATGCTGTAAGCACCATAGCCGCAACAAGCAGCAGGCTTGTGATTTTGCGATGTCTTTTCATAGTAGTTCTCCTTATTTATGTATTTTTAGGCAAGATAATTATAGCACAATCAGCATTATTGAACAATATAATAATATTATTTCGTGTGTTCCTACAAATAATCGGTTTATGATTTATATAGTATTAACATAGAATAAATATTAGTGCACAAAATTTAAAGACGTTTTTTGTCAAAAAAGAGCAGGCAAAAACCTGCTCTTTTTAATATGAAAATTTATTTTTCTGAAATTGTTAAATTTGCCTTATAATCGCCGTATGCCCAACAGCTCTTGGCACCATTTATTTTAAATGTCACAGGCATCTGAACTGAACCGGTTATTCCCTTTGAATTTGAAGTATCTATAACTGCAGTAATATCAGAAGAAGAAAGGCTGTTAATCTCATCCTTTGGACCGACAATAGAAACAGTAATATTCTTTTGTGTAACGTCAGCCTTATATTCTTTTGAAAGTCCGTCAACTGAAAATTTATCAACAGTAAATGATTTAGATGACAATCCGCTTAAATCAAGTGTTACCTTTGCCGAAGTGGAATTGCTTAAGTTCTTGCAGTCAGTAGGAATATCAATACCAAGCGACGGGAATGTCTTTTTCTCTGCTTTCAAGGTTGAGAAATCAATTGCTTCAAGATTAACAGAAGTAGTTTCATTAAGTACTTCTGCCGGCCCGGCAAGAAGAATTGTTGAAGGCTCAATAGAAATCATATCATCGGTAATCTCAAGCCCATCGGGAATATTTACAAACGTAGGCTTAACTTCTACTGTCTTTTCGGGTAAAACGGTTACGGTAGCTTTAACTGTTTTTACATCCATAGTAAAAAGCTCTGTAGAAAGTTTATTATCATTTTTGTCATACAAAACAAGCTCTGCGTCAGTTTCAACAGACTCGGTAAGCGTTCCCTTAATTTCTGCAACGGCATACACTTTGTCAATCTTTGAAATTTCAGTCTGAGGTCCCGAAATTACAACAGCCTTTGACGAAAGAGAAGTAACGCCGTAATAGCCGTCAGCTACCTTGTACACAATATGATTGTCCTGTATCTGATATGTGCTTTCGCGAAAATAATCAACAACAACCCTGATTGATGAGGGTACTACCGCAGAAGTAATCTGGAAGTTGGCCGATGGATTGGTTTTTGATGCCGAAACAGCCAAATCATAAGTGTTTGGTGAATTAATTGTATTTGCCGCAGCAGTTACGGTAACGTCGGATTCATTTACAGCACCGAGTACTGCCCTGTTGCCCGTAACGGTAACAGAAGCAGTCTGCTCGCTGCCGGAAAAAATCTGTAGTCCGTTATCACGTGCTTCATCGGTAAGTTCAATCTGGATTGGAATATTGCTTAATGTAACATTGGTATCATTATTAGTGCCAAGACCTGAATATACCCAGATTGAAAAAGAAATCAATATTGCAAGAACAAAAATAAATTTGTTGTTTTGCATCAGCTTATTAAGGGAGAATTTGTTTTTTTTCAACTATGAAACCTCCCCTTTTTCTTTTCTTTATTTTTCTCGTCATCATCAAGATAATCTTCGAGCAAGAACTCTTCAAGCTTATCAATGAGAGAATCTCTTGTAAAGTCACGGAGCAGAACACCGTTTACAGCCAAGGAGATAACGCCTGTTTCCTCGCTGACAACAAGGACAACAGCATCGCTCTGTTCACTTATACCGAGAGCCGCTCTGTGCCTTGTACCAAGGTTAATATCGACATTCTTATTATCAGTCAAGGGAAGTATGCAGCCTGCCGCATAGAGCTTTCCGTCACGAATTATACTTGCACCGTCATGCAAAGGCGCTTTGTTGAAAAATATATTTCCGAAAAGCGCAACAGAAGTTTCTGCATCAATTATAGTGCCTGTAGACGCAATGTCAGAAAGCATAATTTCACGTTCGAAAACGAGTAAAGCTCCTGTTCTTGAGCGTGAAAACAAAAGAGAGGTATCAGCTGCGTCAACTATCGACTTTTTAACTGCTTTTTTCCACTCGTCGGTTTTTCTGTGTTTAGAAAAAATCTTGATATATTTTTTATATGTATTATTTCTTCCCATCTGCTCGAGGAGCTTTCGCAATTCGGGCTGGAAAATAATAACAATAATTACTACTGACGCTTCAAAGAATGTCTGAAGAAGCGACGACAGCATTGTAAGTCCAGACAACGAAGAAATAAAGTAAAGAACCAGCAACAGTAAAATTCCTTTTAAAAGCTGTACGGCTCTTGTTTCTCTGATTAACTTAAAAAGTCCGAAAATTAAAACCGCAATCGCCAGAATATCAACAATATCTCTAATCTGAATTGTTTTAAAAATTGAAAAAATGCTGTTGATTATTTCCATTGCGTTTCCTCCTCTCAAGACTTTGTCGCACAAAACAGGCGTTTTAAATTTGATTCACAAGAAATAAAACGCCTTAATGTTTGTACGTTGTAATATTATTTTAACACATATTAAATATCAATTGCAACCTTTTTTAATTCTTTTTTGAATTTATTTATTGTTCTTATTGATGAAATAAAATAATCTACCTGTTCATAATTTGAAAATACTGATAAAACTGCCCTTACCGTTCCGCTGTTTTGCGTACCGAAAAATTCATGTGCAAGAGGTGCGCAATGAAGTCCTGCCCTTACTGCAATATTGAAACGTTTATTAAGTATTTCAGACGTTTCTTCACTGTCAAGTCCTTCTATATTAAATGAAATCACAGGTACGCTTCTGTGGGTTTCGGGTGAATCAGTGTATAGTATAACTCCGGGTATATTCTTTAATTTATGATATAGACGGACTGCAAGTTCGGACTCATAGCTTTCAATATTGCGTTCTGTTCTGTTCATAACAAATTTTATCCCCTCGTTAAGTCCTGCGATTCCGGGGAGATTAGGCGTACCGCTTTCGTATCTGTCGGGCAGTATGGCAGGCTGTTTTCTGTCAGAGGAAAAACTGCCTGTACCGCCCTGAATCAGACTTTCGGGCAAGGTTTCAGAATTTATTACAAGTATACCCGTTCCCATAGGTCCGTAAAGTCCTTTATGTCCTGCTGTGCAGAGGAAATCTATACAGCTGTCTTTCAGCGAAATCGGCACTACTCCGGCAGTCTGGGCGGCATCAACGCAAAACAAAACTCCGTGTATTCTGCACAAAGCCGCTATTCTTTCTACAGGAAGTTTTACACCGAAAACATTTGAGGCGTGAGTGCAAACTACAAGCTTTGTATTTGGTCTTATGGCGTTTCTGAAATTATTTATGGTTTCTTCATCGTCGGGCGAATAATCAGCTATTGAATACTCTACCCCATTTTCTTTTAAACTTTCAAGCGGACGTAAAACTGCGTTGTGCTCAAGAGAGGAAATGACGGCATGGTCGCCCTCTTTCAGCAAACCTTTTATTACATAATTCAGAGCAGCGGTGCAATTATAAGTGAATATTATTTTTTCGGGAGACTCTGCGTTAAACAGTTCTGCCGCATTTTTACGGCATTCATACATAATTTCCGACGCTTTAAGTGACATATTATGACCGCTTCGTCCCGGATTTGCACCGTAATATCGCAGTGTTTTGTCAACAGCATTGACTACTGCTCGTGGTTTTGGAAACGTTGTGGCACCGTTATCAAAGTAAATCATTCTGCATCAACGGCAGCCGTTCCTATATAGGCTATACCGTTCCTTGAAAGAATTTCAACTGCTTTTTCGAAATCGCTATTTACTAAAAGGCTGTATCCGCAGGATCTGTTTTTTAGATTCATCGGAGTTCTTATAAGTCTGCTGAATACATTGTTAATTCCTAAAATATCTCTTGCTCTCATAGCAAGTGTTACCGAGTTAAACATTATTAAGTTATTTTCCATTATTTTTCACCTTTGATATATGCATAATATATTATGCTTTTTATTATATACTATGAAAAATAACATAAGAGTGGTACAAAAAAGCGGCAAAACCGTGCCGCCAAGTTAATCCACCACCGCACAAGTGGCTTATACATTAACCCATTTTGTCGCTTAAAAGATTTCCCATATTGTACATTCCCGCCTTTTGAGAAGCGAGGAAAGCAGCAGCATTAACTGCGCCAACAGCAAAAACTTCTTTTGACTGCGCCTGATGTGATACAGTGATTACCTCGTCGTGACCGGCAAAAATAACCTCGTGTTCTCCGACGATTGTGCCGCCTCTTACCGAATGAATACCGATTTCATTCTTTGAACGCTTCTTTCTGTAGGAATGTCTGTCATAAACATACTGCGGTTCTTCGTTAAGAACATCAGAGATGCCGTCAGCTATCATAAGCGCAGTTCCGCTCGGAGCGTCTACTTTTAAGTTATGATGCTTTTCAACAATTTCAATATCAAAGCTGTTGCCAAGCACCTTCGCAGCTTCTTTTGTAAGCTCAATAAGAAGATTTATACCAAGCGACATATTTCCCGAATAAAAAACTGCAATTTTCTCAGAAGCTGACTTAATTTTTTCAACCTGCTCTGCTGAATAGCCTGTAGTACATATTACGCAGGGCACTAAATTTTCAACAGCATAATCAAGCATATCGTCAAGAACAGCAGGATTTGAAAAGTCTATAATTGCATCGGGCTTTTCTTTAATCTCGCTGAAATTCTTGAAAACAGTAAAATCATAATCGCTCTCTCCGAAAGCATCTACTCCGAAAAGTGCTTTTGTTTCGGGATTCTGTGCTACAGCTTCTGCTACAAAATGTCCCATTTTGCCGTTACATCCGACAATTCCTATA
The DNA here is from genome assembly GCA_002491825.1 of Ruminococcaceae bacterium UBA7147. GTDB lineage: Bacteria > Bacillota > Clostridia > Oscillospirales > Acutalibacteraceae > Ruminococcoides. Next base: position 5,469 of record DKWR01000026.1, on the reverse strand, counting down.
TTTACCATTTTTACTTCCCCTTTATGTAAAGCAATACCGCACAAAAAGCGTGCGGTATTACAAGTTTAGAAATTCAATAATCAATTAACATTAACGTGCTTACCGAGTAAATCATACTTTGCAAGACAATCCTTGAGGTCGTGATAACCTGATACGCTCATAGGAACAAGCGGTAATCTGCACTCGCCTGCGTCATATCCGAAAAGATTCATTGCAGTCTTAATCGGAATCGGGTTAACGTCGCTGAACAATACGTTCATAAGCTCAAGATAATGGAAATGAAGCTTCTGTGCCTCTGCAAAGTTATTTTCAAGGCAGAGCTGACAGATTTTGTGCATCTCGGCAGGACAAATGTTCGCAAAAACAGAAATTACGCCGAGTGCTCCGAGTGACATAAACGGAACAGTCTGGTCATCGTTACCTGAATAGATGTCAAGCTTATCACCGCAAAGCGAACGGATTAATGCAACCTGTGAAATGTTTCCGCTTGCTTCCTTTGCCGCAACAATTCTCTCGTGCTTGCAAAGCTCCTGATAGGTCTTTGGCTGAATATTACAGCCTGTTCTTGAAGGAACATTATAAAGAATAATCGGCAAATCAACAGAATCTGCAATTACATTAAAATGCTTAATAAGACCTGTCTGTGAAGTTTTATTGTAGTAGGGAGTTACACACAGAAGTGCGTCTGCTCCCGTCTTCTGTGCTGACTTTGAAAGCATAACTGCCGTTGAAGTGTCGTTGCTTCCTGTACCAGCAATAACAGGGATTCTTCCGTTAATCTTTTCGGCTACAAAGGAAAGTACCTCACAATGCTCCTTTTCAGAAAGAGTAGCCGCTTCACCCGTAGTACCGCAGGCAATGATAGCGTCAGTACCGTTTTCAACATGAAATTCAAGAAGTTGTCCGAGAACGTCATAGTTTACGCTTCCGTCAGAATTCATAGGCGTAATGATAGCAACGCCTGAACCGGTGAAAATGTGGTTAGCCATAGTTTACCTCCATAATTAGTCCATGTAGCCTTCTGCACACAGAAGCTCGGCAAGAAGAACCGCACCGCCTGCCGCGCCTCTTAATGTGTTGTGTGACATACATACAAATTTATAATCGTACTGTGTATCTTCTCTGAGTCTGCCCACAGACACAGCCATACCGTTTTCAAGATTTCTCTCCGACTTAATCTGAGGACGGTCAGGCTCAGTGAAGTAATGTAAGAACTGTTTGGGAGCACTGGGAAGCTCAAGTTCCTGTGCTCTGTCTTTATAATTTTCCCAGATATTGATAATCTCGTCAACAGAAGGTTTCTTTACGCCGTCTTTGAAGGACATAAATACAGCGGCTGTGTGACCGTCGGAAACAGGTACACGTATACACTGTGATGTAATTGCAATGTCATCTGTGTTGACGATTTTGTCGCCCTCGATATGTCCCCAGATTTTAAGCGGCTCTTTTTCGGATTTCTCTTCCTCGCCGCCGATGTACGGGATTACGTTATCAATCATTTCAGGCCAAGTATTGAATGTTTTACCTGCACCGGAGATTGCCTGATATGTGCAGGCAAGCACCTTGTTAACGCCAAGCTCCTTTAAGGGGTTGATTGCAGGAACGTAGCTCTGGAGTGAACAGTTTGACTTAACTGCAACAAATCCTCTTTTTGTTCCAAGGCGTTTTCTCTGTGCTTCAATGATTTTAATATGGTCTGCGTTGATTTCAGGGATTACCATAGGTACGTCCTCTGTGAAACGGTGTGCAGAGTTATTTGAAACAATAGGGCACTCGGCTTTTGCATATTTTTCCTCAAGTGCTCTGATTTCGTCTTTTTTCATATTTACAGCGCAGAAGCAGAAGTCAACCTTTGAAGCAACCTCTTCTACATTTTCAGCGTTGAGAATAACCATATCTTTATATTTTTCGGGAAGTTCTGCAGTCATATGCCATCTGCCCTCGACAGTTTCTCCATATGTTTTGCCTGCGCTTCTTGCGCTTGCGGCAAGTGCAGTAACCTCAAACCACGGATGATTTTCAAGTAACAGCGCAAAACGCTGACCTACCATACCCGTAGCTCCGATAATACCAACTTTGTACTTCTTCACAATAATTCCTCCGAATTAAACAAATTTTAAAAAAGCAGTTGCCTTATTCGAATAAATATTATATTATAGAAACAGTGTGTTAAAAACACCGTATCAAACGAACAGCCACACTACCTATTATTAAATTATAATATACCATTTTACATTGTCATTGTCAATTATTTTACTGCTATCAATTTAATAAATTTATTATACGAAGTGAGGATATAATGAAAACAAGCGACTTTTACTACGATTTACCAAAAGAGCTTATTGCACAGACTCCGCTTGAGCCGAGGGACAGCTCAAGACTTCTTGTTCTCGGACGGGAAAGTGGAAATATTGAGCACAAGCATTTTCACGACATAATTGATTATCTGAATCCCGGTGATTTACTTGTGTGCAACGATTCAAGAGTACTGCCTGCAAGAATTTTCGGAATCAAGGACGAAACGGGTGCAAGGGTTGAGTTTTTGCTCTTAAAACAAATCAGCGGAAATAAGTGGGAAACGCTTTGCAAGCCGGGCAAAAAGGCACGAGCGGGTGCAAAATTCATCTTTGGCGACGGAATAATGACTGCTACGGTTGTTGAAGTTAAGGACGACGGCAACAGAATTGTTGAATTTGAGTGTGAGGATAATTTCTTCTCCGCTCTTGACAGAATCGGTCAGATGCCCCTCCCTCCCTATATTACCGAGGAGCTGAAAGATAAGGAAAGGTATCAGACTGTTTACAGTCACGAATTAGGCTCTGCGGCCGCACCAACAGCAGGACTACACTTTACTAACGAGCTTATGGAGAAAATTAAAGCAAAGGGAATTAATATTGCATATGTAACGCTTCACGTAGGTCTGGGTACGTTCAGACCTGTCAAGGTTGATGATGTTACAAAGCACAAAATGCACAGCGAACATTACGAAATTCCCGAAGAAACTGCAAGGCTGATTAATGAAACAAAAAAGAACGGTAAAAGAGTTATTGCAGTCGGCACAACATCCTGCCGTACACTTGAAAGCGTGGCAAGCTTTTACGGCGAAATCAAGCCCTGCGACGGCTTTACCGATATTTTTATCTATCCGGGATACGAGTTCAAGGTACTTGACGGCCTTATCACTAACTTCCACTTGCCCGAAAGCACGCTTATTATGCTTGTTTCTGCCTTTGCAGGCTATGACAACATTATGAATGCATATAAGGTTGCCGTTGAAGAAAAGTACAGATTTTTCTCGTTCGGTGACGCAATGTTCATTTTATAGGAGGACATATGTTTAAGCTTATAAAAAAAGAAGGAAACGCACGAAGAGGTGAATTTTCAACTCCTCACGGGACAATTCAGACTCCTGCATTTATGAATGTTGCAACCTGCGGTGCAATCAAGGGTGCCGTTTCTGCTCTTGATTTAAAAAATATAAAATGTCAGGTACAGCTTTGCAACACATATCATCTGCATTTAAGACCGGGTGATGACAAGGTAAAGCAGCTCGGAGGACTTCATAAATTTACACGCTGGGATGGTCCTATCCTTACCGACAGCGGCGGTTTTCAGGTTTTCTCGCTCGCCAAGCTCCGCAACATAAAAGAAGAAGGCGTATATTTTAATTCCCACATTGACGGTAGAAAAATTTTTATGGGTCCCGAAGAAAGTATGAGAATACAGTCAAATCTCGGCTCGACTATCGCTATGGCGTTTGACGAATGTGTTGAAAATCCGTCTCCGTACGACTACACAAAAGAAAGCGTTCACCGCACAACAAGGTGGCTTAAAAGATGTATTGCCGAAATGGATAGGCTTAACAGTCTTGACGGTACGATTAACAAACAGCAGATGCTTTTTGCAATAAATCAGGGCGGAATTTTCAAGGATTTACGAGTTGAGCATATGAAAGAAATCGCAGATTTAAACCTTGATGGTTACGCAATAGGAGGACTTGCCGTCGGTGAACCTGCTGAAACAATGTATGAAATTATAGAAACTGTTGAGCCGTTTGCTCATGCTGATAAAATACGTTACCTTATGGGTGTCGGCACTCCTGTTAATATTCTTGAAAGCGTTGCAAGAGGTGTTGATTTGTTCGACTGCGTTATGCCGAGCAGAAATGCAAGGCACGGTCAGCTTTTCACCTGGCAGGGCGTCAGAAATCTTAATAATGCAAAGTATGAAACAGACGAAAGTCCGATTGACGAAAGCTGCGACTGTCCTGTTTGCCAAAATTTTTCAAGAGCATATATAAGACATCTTCTAAAAAGCGGTGAGATGCTCGGTATGCGCCTTGCTGTGCTTCATAACTTGTATTTTTACAATAATTTAATGGAAGTTATAAGAGAGCAGCTTGACAACGGCACATTTACAGAGTTTTACGAAAAATACAAAAATATACTCGGAGTAAGAATTTAATGGAAATTTAATTTGAAAATTTCCTGAAAAAACTTGCAACCGATATTCAAAACTGATATAATCAATATATTGTATGAAAGGAATGAAGAATATGACAAACTTTTTACCCATCCTTGCAGAAGGCAACGGCGGTGGAAACAACAGTATGAGTATGATTTTAATGATAGTAATTTATGCTGCTATTTTTGCCGCTCTCTATTTCTTCTTAATCAGACCTAATTCAAAAAGAAAAAAAGAAGAAGCTCAGATGAGAAATTCTCTTGAAATCGGCGATGAAATCACAACAATCGGCGGTATTATGGGCAGAGTCGTTGCAATTAAAGACGATGAAGACGCTATTATCATTGAAACAGGCTCTGACAGAGTAAAAATGAAATTTAAAAAATGGTGCATCTCTACTGTTGACACAGTAAAGGAGCCTACTGCTGAACAGAAGCCTGAAAAGAAAAGCTTTTTCGGCAAGAAAAAATCAGAAGATGTTGAGCCAAAAACCGATAAATGATAAAATAGAATAAATATTGAATTTATATTGACCTCCCCGAATATAATTTAACAGATTATTTTCGGGGGTGTTTTTTTGTCCGACAAAAAATTGCTTATTAAAGCTGTACTTTTCGGAACAGTATGCGGACTGCTTGTAACGGTAATTCTTACATGCATATTCTCCGCAATTGTAATGACAAGCGGTTTGCTGCCAAAAGATCTTACAGATTATATAACCCTTGCTTTGCTTTCAGTCGGAGCTTTTTCGGGCGGGCTTATTACCAGCAGAATTACAAAGTCGGCAGGACTTGTGGTAGGCTTGATTACAGGTTTTGCAATTTTTATACTGATCACAATAACAGGACTTACAAAAAGTGATGATTCAGTGTCACTGCTTACGCTTGTTCGACTTATTGCCTTGCTTATTACAGGAGGAATCGGAGGAATTTTAGGCCTTAAAAGAAAAGAACGGATACATATAAAATAGATGTGTTTATTTGGGGCTGTTGCAAATGAATAAGA
>DKWR01000020.1:8229-24609 GCA_002491825.1 Ruminococcaceae bacterium UBA7147 | reverse complement strand
GTCCGCAGTGGCAATCAAACTTTACCGATTAAATCGTAGTTTTAGAGAAAAACTCACATTTCCGTAGGGGACGGGTTCCCACACGTCCCTAAACGTTTCCTATATATCAATCAACCCGAGGAAACCAAACCTTTCCAAATAACACGCACTATTACAAATCCGGAGCGTAGCGACCATTAATTCCGCATTACGAATTACGAATTCCGCATTAAATTATAGTTTAGCATATTGGTAAAATTAAAATTAATTTATATACAAAAAGGCTGCCTTACAAATGCAAGACAGCCAAAATGTTAAAATTTATTGTGCGTTAGTCGATTAACAATTATTCGTTAACAGCGATAACTGCGCCTGAACCTACTGTTCTACCGCCTTCACGGATAGCGAAACGAAGACCAACTTCGATAGCGATAGGAGTGATAAGCTCAACGTCCATTTCAACGTTATCACCAGGCATGCACATCTCTACGCCCTCGGGAAGTGAGATTGTACCTGTAACGTCAGTTGTTCTGAAATAGAACTGGGGACGATAGTTGTTGAAGAAAGGTGTATGACGGCCGCCCTCGTCCTTAGTAAGAACGTAAACCTGACCACGGAACTTTGTGTGGGGGTGAATTGTACCGGGCTTTGCAAGTACCTGACCTCTCTGGATTTCAGTTCTCTGAACACCACGGAGAAGTACACCTACGTTGTCGCCTGCCTCTGCATAGTCAAGAGTCTTTCTAAACATTTCAAGACCTGTAACAACAACTTTTCTCTTTTCGTCTGTAAGACCAACGATTTCAACTTCTTCAGAAGTCCTAATCTGACCTCTTTCAACTCTACCTGTAGCAACTGTACCACGGCCTGTGATTGTGAATACGTCCTCAACAGGCATAAGGAAAGGCTGGTCAGCCTTACGGTCAGGAGTAGGAATGAACTCGTCAACAGCAGCCATAAGCTCGTGAATGCAAGCATACTCGGGAGCTGCGGGATCCTTTGAATCGCTTGTAAGAGCAACATAAGCTGAACCCTTGATGATAGGTGTATCGTCGCCGGGGAACTCGTACTCGTTAAGAAGATCACGAATTTCCATTTCAACGAGCTCGAGAAGTTCGGGATCGTCAACCTGGTCAGTCTTGTTCATGAATACTACGATGTAGGGTACGCCTACCTGACGAGAAAGAAGGATGTGCTCTCTTGTCTGGGGCATAGGACCGTCAGCAGCAGAAACAACGAGGATAGCGCCGTCCATCTGAGCAGCACCGGTGATCATGTTCTTTACATAGTCAGCATGGCCGGGGCAGTCAACGTGTGCATAGTGACGGTTAGCTGTTTCATACTCAACGTGAGCAGTGTTGATTGTGATACCACGCTCTCTCTCTTCGGGAGCCTTATCGATGTTAGCGTAATCAACGAAATCAGCGTCGCCTTCGAGGTTGAGAACCTTTGTGATAGCAGCAGTAAGTGTTGTTTTACCATGGTCAACGTGGCCGATTGTACCAATGTTAACATGGGGTTTATTTCTTTCAAATTTTTCTCTTGCCATTGGAAATTTCCTCCTTATTGGTTGTAAAAAGAATTTACAATAGATTTAATGATATTGTACCAATATTTTTCAAAAAAATCAATACATTTTTTAAAAAATTACGCTTTGAAAGCCGAATTAATCCTTCTTGGCTCTCTCGTTCATAATCTTTTCGGCAATATTCTTCGGAACCTCTGCATATGTGTCGGGCTCCATTACATACTGACCGCGTCCCTGAGTCTTGGAACGCATATCCGTTGCATAACCGAACATCTCTGAAAGCGGAACGTGAGCGATAACACGCTGAACACCGTTGTCAGCTTCCATGCTCTGAATCATACCACGGCGTGAGTTAAGGTCGCCGATAACGTCGCCGAGGTACTCCTCGGGAGTGATTACAGTAACCTTCATAATCGGCTCAAGAAGTACGGGGTCTGCCTTCTTCATAGCACTCTTGAATGCCATTGAACCGGCAATCTTAAATGCCATTTCAGAGGAGTCAACCTCGTGATATGAACCATCATAAAGCTCAACCTTAACGTCAACTACGTTGTAGCCTGCAACAACGCCCGAAAGCATTGCGCCCTGAATACCCTGGTCAACAGCAGGAATGTATTCCTTGGGAATTGCACCGCCGACAATGTTGTTGACAAATTCGTATCCCTTGTCCTTGTTGGGGAATATGTTAATCTTAACGTGACCGTACTGGCCCTTACCGCCTGACTGACGAGCATATTTCTCATCAACGGATGCTTCCTTGCGGATTGTTTCCTTGTAAGCAACCTGCGGAGCGCCGATGTTAGCCTCTACCTTAAACTCACGGAGAAGACGGTCAACGATAATCTCAAGGTGAAGCTCACCCATACCTGCGATAATTGTCTGGCCTGTTTCTTCGTCTGTGTAAGCCTTGAAGGTTGGGTCTTCTTCTGCGAGCTTTGCAAGAGCAATACCCATCTTCTCCTGACCTGCTTTGGTCTTGGGTTCAATAGCAACACGGATAACGGGATCCGGGAATTCCATTGACTCGAGGATTACGGGGTGCTTCTCATCGCAGAGTGTGTCACCTGTAGTTGTATTCTTAAGACCAACGGCAGCAGCAATATCACCTGCGTAGCAGCAGTCAATATCTTTTCTGTCGTTAGCGTGCATCTGTAAGATTCTGCCCATACGCTCGTTGTTGTCCTTAACCGAGTTATAAACAGTAGTACCTGTTGTAACTGTACCTGAATATACACGGAAGAAGCAGAGCTTACCTACGAACGGGTCTGTAGCAATCTTGAATGCAAGAGCAGCAAAAGGCTCTGTATCCGAAGACTTTCTTTCAGTTTCGTCGCCTGTTTCGGGGTCAATACCCTTGATAGCAGGAACGTCTGTAGGAGCAGGCATATAATCAACAACAGCGTCAAGGAGCATCTGAACGCCCTTATTACGGTAAGAAGAACCGCAGGTTACGGGAACCATTGTGTTGTCGATAGTAGCTTTTCTGATAACTTTCTTGATTTCTTCTACAGAAATCTCTTCGCCGCCGAAGTATTTCTCCATAAGCTCCTCGTCGAGTTCAGCAACTGACTCGATGAGCTTCTCACGGTACTCGTCAGCTAAATCCTTCATATCCTCCGGAATTTCTTCCTCGCTGTAATCTGTGCCGTCCTCATTGTGATAGATTTCAGCCTTCATTGTTACGAGGTCGATGATACCGCTGAAATCGCTTTCAGCGCCGATCGGAAGCTGAATCGGAACAGCGTTACATTTAAGTCTGTCCTTCATCATCTGAACAACATGGAAGAAGTTAGCACCCATGATGTCCATTTTATTAACGTAAACCATTCTCGGTACGCCGTAGTTGTCAGCCTGACGCCAAACGGTTTCTGACTGAGGCTCAACGCCGCCCTTTGCACAAAGTACAGTTACAGAACCGTCGAGTACACGAAGTGAACGCTCAACTTCAACAGTGAAGTCAACGTGTCCGGGAGTATCGATGATGTTGATTCTGTGGGGCTTGTACTGCTGCTTGCTGCCTCTCCAGAAAGCTGTAGTAGCAGCAGAGGTGATTGTGATACCACGTTCCTTCTCCTGAACCATCCAGTCCATTGTAGAAGCACCATCGTGTGTTTCACCAATCTTGTGGTTTACGCCGGTATAATACAGGATACGCTCTGTTGTAGTTGTCTTACCGGCATCGATGTGAGCCATGATACCGATATTTCTTGTCTGTTCAAGTGAAACCTGTCTTGGCATAAAATCCTCCTCTTAAAATTACACGGGTAATAGAGATTACCATCTGTAATGAGCGAAAGCCTTGTTGGCCTCTGCCATCTTATGAGTATCCTCACGCTTTTTGAATGCGCCGCCCATGCTGTTTGTGGCGTCGAGAATTTCTCCTGCAAGTCTTTCCTTCATTGTCTTTTCACTGCGGGCTCTTGAGTAAGTTGAAATCCAACGAAGACCGAGTGTCTGACGTCTTTCGGGACGAACTTCCATAGGAACCTGATATGTGGCACCGCCGACACGGCGAGCCTTAACTTCAAGAACGGGCATTACGTTTTCCATAGCCTGTTCGAAAACCTCAAGCGGGTTATTACCTGTCTTTTCAGCAATAATGTCAAATGCACCATAAACAATTTTCTGAGCAACGCCCTTTTTACCGTCGTACATAATGTTGTTGATAAGACGTGTTACAAGTTTTGAATTATAAAGCGGATCGGGTAATACGTCACGCTTCGCAATAGAACCTCTTCTTGGCACTTTGCTTCCCTCCTTCACAATAATTGAGATATCATAGGTACTCGAAAGCGACAAACTCCCGTATGCCAACAAGAACTTCTACTGCATTTATATAGAAAATTCCTGCCGCATAGCAGAACTTAATAATTTAAGTCAAGAGAGTTTTGTCAATTCCTAATTATTTACCTTTCTTAGGACGCTTTGCACCGTACTTTGAACGGCTCTGCATACGTCCGGAAACGCCCTGTGCGTCGAGTGTACCACGAACGATGTGATAACGAACACCAGGCAAGTCCTTAACACGGCCACCACGGATAAGAACAACGGAGTGCTCCTGAAGGTTGTGACCTACGCCGGGGATATAGGAACTGACTTCAATACCGTTAGAAAGTCTTACTCTGGCAATTTTTCTGAGCGCTGAGTTAGGCTTTTTAGGTGTAGCGGTCTTTACAGCAGTACAAACACCTCTCTTTTGTGGGGAGTTCTGGTCAATAGCAACACGCTTCTTTGAGTTCCAGCCCTTTAAAAGTGCAGGTGCCTTTGCTTTCTTTTCAGAAACCTCTCTGCCCTTGCGTACCAACTGGTTAAATGTAGGCATATTTGTCCTCCTTTCAAAAATTATTTAAGAATTGAAAAACTGCTTTGCAAAGCAAAGCTTTTGTCAGACACAATGTAATCTGCCCGAAAACAGGCGCACTTACAGAGTGCCCCACGATTTAACATTATAAACCACGCAATATCAATTTGTCAATACTTTTATTTCATTAATACACATTTTCTCTGCAATTATCAAAAACTACCTTTGTATTATTATCCCTTTCATATATTCCGACTCGTTATGCATTTCATATATCTTCCTCTGTACAGCCAATCAACAGCTTTATCTCGGAATCCTTTTTCAGTAAATCGGCGGTGCATATAATTGCGTCAAGCGTCCTGTCGCCTTTTGTTCCAAGCCAGATGTCTATTCCTACACCGTCCATTGACGAAGTACCTTTCAGATAACCGTAATCAACCTTGTATATGCAGTCGGGATATTTCGGGTGTGCAGTGCCTTTAGGTCTGTCCATGACAATTTCCGAGTTTTCAATTAATCGGTCTAATAAATTCCAAAAATCATTATTAGGAACAATATTCATTTTATACCCCTCCGTTATTTCTGATTTATAATTGTTTTATCCGATTACCCTTTTTTTCGATTTTATTTTCTGTCTGAATTAGTGACGTAAACTATAATTTAGCCGAGTGCCTCGGCGGGCAAATCGAGTGGAAAAGTCAGTTTGTTTGGAAAAATTGTAGCCCGAATTTTAAGTTGATATAAAGGCAAAGTTTTATAGTTTAGCTTAATAAAAACCGCCAAATCAGTATATACAAATATCAAAACAAAAAACAGGTCGGAACATTACTTTTTAATAACGCTCCGACCTTAAAACTCAAATTAAATAAATGATTTAAAATTCTTTATAACTTCTTCACGGTGCTTGTAGTTGTCCGATTCCTTGTCGGGTTTAGCATCGTCAATGCTTGAATCCGAATAAATCATCAGATACTTTTCGTTATCCGAAAGATTCGCCTTTACCGACGGCAAATCAAGAATTGTAAACTCGCCGCTGTTCTTTACTGACTCAACAACAGACTTTGCGGTATCGTTGAGATTCTTTACGTTATATTCATAAAGCTCAATGGTAATTGCTTTTCCGCCGTAGGATGTTGCGAACTTTTTTCCCTCTTTTGCGCCGATAAGAGAAACGTCCATAACAGTTACGGTGCTTTCGTCAATTTTTCCGTCCTTGGTAGTAATGTATCCTTTATCTGCAAAATAGTTGCTCAAACCTTCAAGGTTATCCGAATAATTCTTAGCGTCAACCTCGTCCGCTGTAGCAGCGCTGCTTGTAGCCTCGGTAGCCTGAGTTGCTGTATTTTCTTTTGAAAGTGCATCCTTATATGCACAGCCTGCCAAAGCAGCAGCAATAAGTCCTACACATAAAATTGCGGCGATAAATTTTTTCATAAAAATAATCCTTTCAAAGGTAATTTGTCAAAGTTTTTTTTATTATAACGCATTACAGCGCATAAATCAATATCTTTATTAAAATTAAAAAACTAACGGACAGCCGAAGCTGTCCGCCGTATATTTTCACAATGGTTTTTATTGAAGTATTATGCAAGAACGTAAACGTTTACGTCACGTCTGCCGAAGTTTACGCACTCGTCATAGGTGTTGTAGTAGCAGTCTACGATTGCTGTTCCTGCCATAAGCGCTCCGCCTGTATCAACAGCAGTTGCGTAGCCGTAAACAAAGCTTCCGTCTGTTGAAACAATGTAGAGCTTTGAACCGTAGGGTATTATGCTGGGGTTTACTGCCACGCCGCCGTGATAAGCGGGAACGCCTGTTGCTGTTCCTGCACCTGCGGGAGCAGTGTAAGCCGTACCCGAGCCTGTCAGAACCTGACTGTAAGCAACGGTTGCGCCGTTGGAGTCGGTGAAAGTTCCTGCTCCGCCGTTTGTTGCGGCACCCTTTGTTCCGACAAGGACAACCTTGTCAACGGGCTTTTTGATTGTCTTTTCGGCAACAACCTTATCCGATGTCTTTTCTCCGTCTATGTATTTCACCTCACGGGTGACGATTTTTTCACCGTCCTTGCCCTCTGTCTTTACCTTTGTTTCGCCAAGCTCAACGTCGTCAGAATTTTTCTTGACTGTGTCATAGGCGATTTTTTCTTTTGAGGATTCCATCTTGTATGTAACTCGCTTGATTGTTACAGCATTAATGTTCTCAACGTCCTCATTGTGCGAGGTGGAAAGAATATCGTCATCGTCAACCTCATAGCCTGCAAAGTTAAGAGCGTCGTACACGTTCGCAAGCGCAAGCTTAACGTCCTTTGTCTTGCCGTCGGCAGTTACGCTGACTGTTTTTGTCTTGTAAATGCTGATTTCCATATCCTTTGTGATTTCGCTGTCGGGTGCAGGAACGGAAATTTCATCATCAGCAAGAGTAATTCCTGCTTTTTTAAGAGCGTCGGCAACCGTTCCCTTTGCAAGGTGAACAAGCTGACTTTTTCCGCCGTTGCTGATTGTGATTTTGTTTGCGTCGAGGATTGTTACATCGAGCTTAAAATCGTTGTTGTGTGTGACTACAAGGTCGCCGTTTGAAAGCTCATACTCAACCTTGGTTCTGAATCCGTTGTTATCTTCCGAGTTTGCGGCACCGTTAATGCCCGACTGAATTGTAGCCGCAACCGTAATAACCGAGCCGAGGACAACTGTTGCTGCAAGGCTCAGCGCAACGGCTGATTTTGCAATGCGAAGTTTATCCGCTGTAAATCTCATTGTAATAACTCCTTTTTCGATTGTTTTTATTTTCAAATACCTTCGTACACAAAAGCAGTTTTGCAGGATTTTTGCAAGTCCGCTTGGTACAGTTGGCAATTATAGACTCGTATTTTGTTTATGTCAACCTAATTCAAATTTAATTTTTTGTGCAACACTTACAATGTTTTTGGTTATTTTTCTCAATTAGCATTATTGTTTCGAGCTTTTCCTTTAAAATTCCCTGCAAAAATATGGTCAATTTGCAAGAATTTTATTTGTCACCGATTTGTTATCGTTTTATTACTGATTTGTAACTATTTTATGACATCTATTACAGAAATATTACAACGATAATAATTGACGATTTTATATCTTTTTATAGTCTTATAATATTATTTTAGAATAATAAATAACTATTTTTTGATTGTCTATAAAATTTCAAAAATCTCTTCTAAAAGGCTTTTGTAATATTTTCGAGCGCAAAAAATCGGACAACGGTTACGCACCGTTGTCCGACAAAAAACACGATATTTTTACATATAATATGTATTACTTTTTCTCCTTGAATGCAAAGAATCTCTGACCGATATAATTGAAAGCAACAAACAGGCAGGAGCCTACGAGCATTGAAACGTTGCCTGCGAATTTATCAACAGTCCAACCGAACATTGTCAGCGAATTTGCAACGCAAATCCATTTTGTAAGCGGAATTGCGATACCGTAAGCAAGTCCGTAGCAAACGGCGATGTTGAGTGCAAATTTCGCAATCGGTTTCCAGCCCTTTTCCTTGTTTTTGAAGGTGAAATACTTGTTGAGGAAGTAGCTTAAAATACTGCCCAGAATATAGCCTACAATTGACGAAATCCACTCACCCCAGCCGCAGAGGTTAAAGAACAGGAACTGAAGTCCCATACCGACGATTGTGTTAAGTATTCCGACCATTATAAACTTCCAGAATTTAATGTCAAAAAACTGCTTCATAAAGTCAGTTAAAAGAAATACAGTAACAGTCGCAGCTATAAGAACTAATCCTATTATAAGCATAACCCAAAGTACAAACGACATCTCGCCGCCGTCTTTTACTGCACAAACAACCGTGTAATCTCCGATAATTTTACCCCTGCAAACAAAATTTTCATCGTTTTTCACATTCAGCGCAAAAGAGCCGTTATTCAGATCAGCCTCTGTAACGCCTAAATTCTCAAGATTTATGAAATCAAAATTAAAATCAGCATTATAGGATAAGCACTCGCCGTTCTTTTCTATATATATGCCGTTTCCGCATTTATCGGCAAGATTTGCACCGGTAACCTCATCGTAGTTATCAACAGTAAGCTTTACAACAACAGCGCCCTCTGCATCTGTTCTTGGAACAGCGGCGTAAAGCGAATATTCATCATTCAATACGTCAACAGATTGCGGCTCTGTATGCATTTTTGCAGAGCTTCCTCTTGCAACCTTTGTAAGCCCAACGGTTTCTTCGTTGTCGGAAAGCTTTGCACCGCTCGTCTGTTCGGGATACGACTTAACTATATTACCCTTTCTGTCCGTCACATAAACGGCGTCAAGCTTATTATCTTCCGCAAGAATCTGTAGATATTCATTTGTGGCATCTTCAAAAATATCTTTAGAAACAATGGTTGCCTTTGAGAAAATCTGATTGGAAAACTCGTAATTTAGTCTTGCGGAAGACGAGTCAAACTCATTTATAACTTCTTCTGCGTTTAACAAATTTTGTTCAAAAATTTGCGAATAAGCTTTTGAAACAGCCGCATTAGCCGCAAAATAAGAAACAACAAGTGAAAACACGATTACAACTGCTGTCACTATTACAGCCATAGAACGGCTTACTGATTTTTTATTATCCATAAATTCTGAACTCCTAACTATCCTTTTCTTCGTTGTTTTCTTCCTCAAAATTTGAGTACTTTGTTATGTAAATCGGTCTGTCCTTCGACTCCATATAGATTCTGCCGATATACTCGCCGAGGATTCCGATTGACATCTCGGTAATACCGCCAAGAAACAGCACAGCGCAGAGTGTTGTAACGTAACCCGGAGTCGTAATTCCGAGAAACAGCGTCTGAATCAGCGTTATTAAAATATAGATAAGCGAAATCAAGAAAATCACGCCGCCCATAACAGCCGTAAATCGTAGGGGCGCAACCGAGAAGCAGGTAATTCCGTCAAGCGCATATTTAAACAGGCTCGAAAACTTCCACGTTGTAGTGCCAAGCTGACGGTCAACCGTTTTGAACGAAACCCACTTTGTGTTAAAGCCTACCCATGAGAAAATACCCTTTGAAAAACGCTGAACCTCACCGAGCTCAAGGATTGAATCAACCATCTGCCTTGTCATCATACGGTAGTCCATTGCGCCGTAGGGGTTTTTAACGTCGGTGAGCTTATTTGAAAGCTTGAAAAACAGCTTGGAGAAAATACCCCTGAACTTGCTTTCGCCCTCACGCTCATCACGCTTTGTTGCACAGCAGTCGTAGCCCTCTTTTTCAAGAGCCTCAATCATCTGCGGAAAAATCTCCGGCGGATGCTGTAAATCAGCGTCCATTACAACAACATAGTCAGCCGTTGTGTGCTGAAGTCCTGCATACATTGCCGCCTCTTTGCCGAAATTTCGTGAAAAACAAATATACTTTATATTTGAAAATTGTTTTGCAAGCTTTTTCATCACAAGATAAGTTTTGTCACGGCTTCCGTCGTTTACAAGAATGTATCTGAAACTGTAATCGGGGAGCGAGTCAATCACCTTGTTGGTTTCAAGCACAAAATGCTCAAGTCCTGCTTCCTCATTGTAACAGGGAACGACCAGATCTATCGTTTTCATATGTATCACCCTTTTCATTATTTTATTATAACAAACGCCGACAAAAAAGTCTACATATTTTTGGGGGAGTTTGGAGTGTGGAGTTTGGAGTGTGGGGTTGCGGGTCGCTTCGCTCCGGATTTATATTGATGCGTGTTGTGAGGAAATGTTTGTTTTCAAGAATAAACCTGATATATCGGCAACGTTTTGGCGAACACAGTTCGCCGCTACAATATTAAAAAATCATCTCTGCGGCAACGCCGCAATATAAATAAATTCGGGAACTCAACTTTTGAATTATCGCAATCTATCCACTCGTCCGAAACTCCACTCTCCACACTCCAAACTCCACACTAAAAAAATCGGTCGATGCACCGCCTTACAGCAATGCACCGACCTGTCTGCTCAATCAAAATACCGAGTCTATTTGTTTGTTTGCCGCAACGTCGGCAATCTGTTTAACAGCTTTGTTAATGTTTGCCTTGTGGACGTGACCGACAGACGTTCCGTTCACCGACGCAACGTAGCGGTTTGCACCTGTTTCATAGAAGCTTACCGTATCACTGCTCTTATCGGAAGAGTACGTATAGGTAATTGAAAGAACGGGTGTGCCGCTTGCACTCTCGGAATCCATATCTGCAAGCTCTGTGTAAGAAATGTTTTGGAACAGCGTTGAGAAGTAGGAAAGCTCAATTTCCTTGTCGCCGTACTTAACGCTTGTCTGTGTAGTTGTAGTTTCACTGCCATTGTTATCGGTTGAAGTAACCTCTTTTGAGCTTAATGCAAAGTCATACGTCTTTTTGCCGTCGCTTATGCTGACCTGCGAAAGAGCAGTCATTTTGGGACTTAGCACATATTCGCTGACAAGCTTTTCGTAGCTTGTTGTAACCCAAGGCAATTTTGAAGAATCCATCACATATACAATTTTTCCGCCGTTCTCCATCAAATAAACCTTGCCTTCACCGTCAGGCTTTGAGCTGATAACGTCAACAGTAATATCGGGATAAACTGCCTTCACCTCGGCATAGGGGTTTGAAAGTCCGAGTTCCGAAAGCTGATTGGAGGACGGATTTACCATTTTAACGCTCTCTGCGTAAAGTCCTCTGATTGCACCCTCAACAAGACTGCTTTCGCTCTCGCTTGCATAGCCCTCATTAGGCTTTGTAATTTTGTAAGACGCAGAATTTTTGCTGTCATTGTTGGGGACAAGCACGATTTCATTGCCGAAGTTTGAACCCGAAAGCGTAATTGAGGAAGCCTGACTGTTGTTGGAATCCGATGCAGAATCGTTGATTGTAAGGCTCATAAGGTCGGTAAGACCGTAGTCAAATGCGCTTACTGCTTCGGTTTCAACGAGATATACTGCGTCGCCGTCGCCGAATTTAATGTAGGTTCCTGCACTCTGCGGAGCATCAGTGCCAACATATACTACAGCCTTTGTCTTATCCTCATAGGTAATTGTGACTGTAGACCTCGGCTTGTCAAAGCCGTATTCGGAAGCCTTATCCTTTTCAAGAGTTATAACCTTTGAAAATTCGAGCTGTGCGGCAGAAGATGCGATTGTATCGGCAACGCCCTTCTGAAGTTCAAAATCTTCGTAACCCTTGATTGTGTAAACGGTTGCTTGAGTTTCACCCTTTTCGTTTTTCGGAGTAGTTGAAGTAATGTCAAGCGTACCCTTGCTGTTTTCAATGTGAATAGTTGAAATTTTATTTGTGTCGTACTCAACAAGTGTACCGTAGCTATTGTTTTCAATGTTTCCGTCTTTGTCTGTGATGATTTCAGCCTGATGAACGCCTTTTGCGTCAGTCGAAACACTCATCTTTACGCCCTCGTCATAGGTAGCAGTGCCGTCGCTGTTGCCCTTTGGCAGGAAAATCAGCAAAAGCATCAAGCCAATTAACAGCACTGCCGCAACAGCGACAACTATAAAAATTTTGGTGTTCTTTTTCATTATCTGTTCCTC
Organism: Ruminococcaceae bacterium UBA7147; assembly: GCA_002491825.1. Lineage (GTDB taxonomy): Bacteria > Bacillota > Clostridia > Oscillospirales > Acutalibacteraceae > Ruminococcoides. Next base: position 12,279 of record DKWR01000020.1, on the reverse strand, counting down.
CTGCGCATCCATACGATAAGTCCTGCTGCAAGAATAGCTGCAGGAACAATAAATACAAAGATTGCAATCATAACCGACTGTGTTGTAACGTCTGTTACACCAAGCTCTGCGCTTTCAAGCGATTTTGACTCAATTGTAATTCCTGTATCGTCCTTGTCTGCAATTGTATTTACAACGTTCATAAAGTATGCCGAGTTGTTGAAGCTGTTGTAGCTCATTACAACTTCGCTGAACATTGCGTAAGAGCCAAATACTAAAACTCTTGAGGATTTTTCGTCATTGTTTGTCTTAACGCCTTCAGCCGCAATGTTAAGAGGCTCGCCTTTGATTGCGTCCTGATAATTCCAGTCCTCGTCGACATCATACGGCTGTACGCCTGCCTTGTCAGAGGTTGTAAGCAAAGAGTGTGCCATATCGCTGTCTTTGATGATAATATCGTGGGCATCGCTGACAGCTACGGGAATTTTTGAATTTTTAAGATTATCCTTGTAGTAGTCGCTGTAATCTGTAATGAATGCATACGCACTTGAGTTGCTGATAAGGTAGTCGGTGTTAGTTTCAAAAACATAACCGCCGTCTACCTGCATACCCCACTGGTCAAGCAACGCATCAATGTTCGGGGTGTCTACCTTGTCGGGACAGGGAATGTAAATTAAAGTTCTGCCGTACTTGCCGTCATTGTCAAGCCAATTTGAAATCTTATCAACCGCACTTTCGTCAAGGTCAACAGACGGAGCATAAATCATAATAAATTCTGCTTTGTCGTCAATGTCCTGTGTTACAAGCGAGATTTCGTTTACTTCATAAGCGTTGTTTTCAAGCAAGGTCTTGATTGCCGAATAGTCCTGCTCGTTGTTGCCCTTAATCATATCTACAACAACCTTGTCGTCAGCAGTTACATTGAGAATAGCAGTTACAACAGCCTGTTCAACAGTAGTGCCTGTAAACTGATACTGACCGTAGTAGCTGTAGGTCTGCTCGTCATATTCAAAGCACTCCTCTACCTTTAACGCCTTGTACTGCTTTCCGCACTCAACAAGCATAAAGTAGTTTTTTCCGCTGTTCCAGTCAACGTTCGGGTATTTTGACGTAAAAGTCGGATTAGAAGTAAGGTCAACATACTTCAAGTCAATTTTGCCGTTTGAATTGCTCTTGATTTTGTCGAGCAGATTTTTAGCCTGAATAAAGTATGTACCCTGATTTTCAACCTCTTTTTCGGGCATAAGAATATTGAGTGTTACGTCCTTTTTGAGGTGAGAAACGTAGTCGATTGTATCGTCCTGTAAAGCAAACGACTTATTAGCCGTAAAATCAAGCTTTAAGTCGGGGAAACGGTCAACAAGCAGACCGCAGATTACGTTGAGCACAATTACAATTGCCACTACTACAGCGACAATTACAATTGCCAAAGAGCCGTGACGTGCCTTTCTTGACTTTAGAAAAGCCTTAAAGCTACCCTTTTTCTTTTTAGGCTTATTTTTCTTGCCTTTTTTGTCATTTTTATCGTCTGCAACCTGCTCGGGTGCAGTTTCTTTTGTATCCTCCACTGTTGTTTCGGGAGTTTCATTTGGTGTAAGAACCTTGTTTTCTTCGTTCATTCAGATAACCTCCCTTAGCTCCAACGTCTTTTTTCCAGAACACGAACGGTAAAGAAAAGGAAAAGTCCCGTAAGAGTCAGGAAAAATACAATGTCGACAATGCTTAAGATGCCGTATGTAAAGTTTGTGTAGTAATTAAGCGGATTGATTTTTTCAAGAATCGTCGTTATCCAGTCAATAGACAGCATATCGCTGATATTGCCGAGGAACGAAATGAGAAGTCCGAGAGCCATACCTGCAACAGCGGCGATAATCATACTCTCGGTAAGAGCAGAAATAAACACGTTTATTGCAATAAGTGCCGCACCCAGAAGAATAATTCCGGCGAATGTGCAGAGAATTACAGGCCAGTCGGGTGTTGCAAAGAATGAAATAACAACCGCATACACAAGGAAAATGCAGCAGCAAGCGGCAAAGAGAACGAATGCTCCCAGGAACTTGCCGATTACAATCTCGGTAAGGCTTGTCGGAGAGGTCAGAAGTGCCTGGTCGGTTTTCTGACGTTTTTCTTCGGAAAATGTTTTCATTGTAATAATCGGAATAATGAACATAATAATGTAGAACATATTTCCGTACACGCCTGCAAGGCTCGTTGTGTTGTAGCCAAAGCAGATGGCCGTGAAGAATATTCCCGAAAAGATGAAGTATGTAGCCATTACAACATAGGCTGTAGCAGAGTTAAAGTAAGAGGAAAGCTCTCTTTTCAGAATTGTACCCATCAGCTGTTACCTCCGTTTTCACGATAATTATTCTGGTCTGCCGTTGTCAGCTTGAGGAACATATCCTCAAGGGTTTCATTGCCCGACTGCATATTGAGAATCGGACAGCCTATTCTTGCCATTGCGCTGAAAACGTCACGGCGAACATCAACGCCCTTTTCGTATTCAACCAGATATTTTGCCGTATTGTCACGCATTGACTTAACCTTGTTTGCACGGATAACGGCGGGGATTTTCTTGATTGCAGAAATAACATCGGCAGAAGCTCCCTCAATTTCGAGCGAAAGCTTTTCTTCGCCCGAAACGGCAGTTGAAAGCTCCTCGGTTTTTGCGTCGGCAACGATTTTGCCGTTTGAAATAACTATAATTCTGTCGCAGGTAGCCGAGATTTCCGAAAGCACGTGAGAAGAAAAAATAACCGTATGCTTTTTGCCGAGACTCTTTATGAGCTTGCGGATTTCGATAATCTGCTTCGGGTCAAGACCGACTGTAGGCTCGTCAAGGATAAGCACCGGCGGATTGCCAAGCAAAGCCTGAGCAAAGCCGACACGCTGACGGTAACCTTTGGAAAGGTTCTTGATGATACGCTCCGACTGCTCGCTGATGCGTACAAGTCGCATAACCTCATCAATATGCTCCTTTTTCGGGAGCTTGACCTTTTTGAGGTCAAACATAAACTCAAGATACTTCCTTACGGTCATATCAACATAGAGCGGAGGAATTTCGGGAAGATAACCGATTTTCTTCTTTGTTTCCTTCGGATTATCAAGAATTTCGCTTCCGTCAATGGTAACGGTTCCGCTCGTTGAAGAAATGTAACCCGTTATCATATTCATAGTTGTGGATTTTCCTGCACCGTTCGGTCCGAGAAATCCGAGAACTTCACCCGTTTCAACGGTGAAGCTGATGTCATCAACGGCCTTTATGTCGCCATAACATTTTGTAAGGTGTTTAACCTCGACCATGTGACTTTTCACTCCTTAAAATTATTGTGTATGAAGTCTGCTTGTGCTCTGAAAAGCAGATTTAAACATTATAGATTATACTATAAAAATTTGATTTTGTGTATATAAATTCTAAAAAAAACAGGTTGAAATCACAAAAATTCAGTTTTTCATCACATTAATTCAAGGTTGTGGGAATTAATCAACAAAAAATGAAAACAATATTTATTGATAATGACTACAAAATTTAAAGGAGCGTTATTATGGACGGTATTATGGATTACATTAATGCTTTCTGGGTAGGCGGATTAATCTGCGTAGTCGGACAGATTCTTATTGATAAAACAAAGCTCACCCCTGCAAGGATACTTACGGGATTCGTTGTTGCAGGCGTAATTCTTGGAGCAGTCGGACTTTACAAGCCGCTTGCGGAATTTGCAGGTGCAGGCGCCTCGGTACCGATAAGCGGATTCGGTTATGTGATGTGTGAGGGAGTAAAGGAAGCGCTTGCACAGGACGGAGCGCTCGGAATACTGACGGGAGGACTTACAAGCGCCGCAGGAGGAATTGCCGCCGCAATCTTCTTCGGACTCATCGCCGCCCTCTGCACAAAATCGGGAGATAAATTTTAGTTTATATTAATTCCTTATTATCCCTTTTATTTAGCTAAGATTTTTGGCTTACTTTATGAGATAAACTATAATTTGCCGAGTGCCTCGGCGGGCAAATCGAGTGGAAAAGTCGGTTTATATGGAGAAAATTGTGGCCCGAATTTTAAGTTGATATATA
>DKWR01000020.1:0-7904 GCA_002491825.1 Ruminococcaceae bacterium UBA7147 | reverse complement strand
TAGGTTACGTTTCGGGACGTCAGGTATGCCCCCCCTATGGCGATACAGGAAACGTTTGTATTTAGTCGTAGGGACACGGCGTGCCGTGTCCCTACGGATATAGAGAAATCATTTGATGTTATCTATCGGGCGACCCTGTGTGGTCGCCCGAAACAGTCAGATAAAATTATTATTCAGCAGATTTAAGAATAACGGTTGACTGTGCAGGAAGTGTCAGCTTTCCGTCCTTAAGCTCAACGTGCTTGTCGGAGCTTTCGGCAACAAGGTCTGCCCTTACAACTGCATTCTTAATCATATCGTCCGTAATTTCAAGCGACTTACTTTCCTTTGCGCTGAAATTATGAATTACAAGGAGCTTTGAACCCTCGTACTCGGTGTAAAATGCGCCAACATTCTTATCGTCAAAGCTCTGCATTCCCGTAATTGTACCTCTTGCAAGCTCGGGGTTCTGATTTTTAATCTTGATAATTCTGCGGTAATAATTGAGCAGTGAGTCCTTGTCGGCAAGCTGCTGTTTAACACCGCCGCCTGTTGGCTCGTCAAATTCATCACCGACGCCGTTTACAAATATACTCGGCATATTTTCTGTATCAAATATCATTGCTGTTCTGTATGCAGAGTCACTTGTTGTGTTGGGTGCCTGAATACCAATTTCTTCGCCGTAATAGATAAACGGGTTTCCGGGGAACAGCATATATAGTGCTGCGGCGAGTTTTTCATAGCCAAGCCCCTGTCCTTCAAGCGTGTTTGCAATTCTTACCTGGTCGTGATTCGATAAGAACAGAGCGTTGATTTCATTTTCGTTGCTCTCTTTCATTTTCTTGTCGTAGTTCATAACCTTTTTTACAGCAGCCACGCCGTTCTGAGTTACAATATTTTCCACAAACAAGCCTGACGACTGTGCAAACTTGAACGCAAACTGACTGTCAATTCCCGACTTGTAAAGCTCCTGAATGTCCGAATCGTCAGTCCAGTTTTCGCCTACCATATAAACGTCGGGTTTTATCTCCTTGCATGTATCATAGAACCACTTCAAAAATTCTGTTCCGTCTGTGCTTTTGTTAGTGTAGTATTTGCAAGCGTCAAGTCTGAAGCCGCCTACTCCTCTGTCAAGCCAGAATTTTGCAATCTTCTTAAATTCCTCACGAGTTTTTTCGGAATTTAGATTCCACTCGGGCATTTCGTGCGAGAAGTTTGCCTCACACTTATATCCGTTTGAAAGTGAGTTTGTCGGAGTGCCCGAGTCGAAGTAATCACTTTTGTGGATTTCAAAATATTCTGCATTTCCGTCAAGCTTTCCCTCGCTGACTTCCTCAACAGCCTTGGTGTAAAGCGGATTGTTTGAGGAAATGTGGTTAAGAACGAGGTCGATGATTACCTTGATTCCACGCTTGTCACATTCTTCAATCAGCTTGTCAAAATCCTCAAGCGTACCAAAATCAGGGTCAATGTCATAATAGTCCTCAACATCATATTTATGGTAGGACTTTGAAGGCATAATCGGAGTGAGCCAGATTCCGTCAATGCCAAGGTCGTCTCCGCTGTTCGGGTCGCCGTCGTTGAGGTAATCAAGCTGTGAAATAATGCCCTGTAAGTCGCCGACATCATCTCCGTTGGAATCGCAGAAAGAATTAACGAAAATTTCATAATAGTTGCGGTATTTATCATCAGACGCTGTAGCCTTTATATTCTCAATCGGATCGGCAACTGCGGCATTTTCTGCTTTTGACGAGCCCGAGCTCTCCTGCGAATTACAGCCTGTAAGTACACAGCCGCCGACAAGTGCAGCACAAAGTAAAAGTGAAATCAGCTTTTTCATAGGTTAATGTCCTTTCATTTAATAAATCGGTCAATCTGTTTCATAACTTGCCGATAATAAATATCAGCAAAGATTAAAACAGGCGGCAGCCGATGACTGCCGCCCTGAAGAGCATAATATTAAATTAACCCTTAACGCCGCCGGCAGTAACGCCTTCAACGTAGTACTTCTGCATCTTGAGGAAGAGAAGTGTAATCGGAACGGCAACAACAACCGAACCAGCAAGGAACTGCTTGTAGTAAGTATTGATAAAGTCATTATGCAACATCTTCTGCAAGCCGATAGCAACCGTATAGTTATCAAGGTTATCACCCATAATAATCTTGGCAAGAATAAAGTCTGTCCAAGGTCCTATGAATGATGTAAGAACCGTATAAACTACAATCGGTTTTGACATAGGAAGAATAATCCTCCAGAAAATCTGATTCTTTGTTGCACCGTCAATTGTGGCGGCTTCGTCAAGAGCCCTCGGAATCGTATCGAAGAAGCCCTTTGAAATCTGGAATCCAAGACCTGCGCCGCAACTGTAGCAGATAACGAGAGCTACGAGTGTACCTGTAAGACCCATAGCCTTTAACAGATAGTAGATAGCAATCATTGTCATAAAGCCGGGGAACATACCGAGAATCATACCGACATTCATAAACTTTTTACGAGCGCTGAATCTCAGACGGCTGAATGCGTAACTTACCATAAGTACGGAAACCGTTGAAATAATACAGCTGAAAATAGCAACTACGAATGTATTGAGGAACCATCTCGGGAAGTTGATGGAAGCGTTTCCGCCTACACCTGTGAAGAGGTCAATGTAGTTCTTAAATGTCCACTGCTGCGGAATAAGATGGTCAACAGCAATAAGACCTTCTGCTCTGAAAGAGTGCATTACAAGGTAAATAAACGGAGAAATCCAGATGATACCGAGAATAATAAGGAGAAGATAAATGAGGCCATTCGCAATATGTCTTCTTAATTTATAACTTTTTATCATGAGAACGCCTCCTCATCCTTCATAGATTTAGAATTGTTGTAAATAAGCAACGACAGAGTAGCGCATACTATAAATACAAGAATACCGATTGCCGCCGCAAGACCGTAGTCCTGTGAACTCATAGTCAGGTTGAACAGCCAGGTTACAAGAATATCGGTTCGTCCTGCCTGATAGAACTGTTCGGTAGAAGGACCGCCGCCGGTGAGAAGATAGATTACGTTGAAGTTGTTGATGTTACCAACAAACTGTGTGATAAGCTGAGGTGTGGTAACGAAAATCATATAAGGAAGCGTAATCTTTGTAAATGTCTTAACAGGACCTGCACCGTCGATACGTGCGGATTCGTACAGATCCTCGGGGATATTCATAAGAATACCCGACATTGAAAGGATAGTGTACGGAATACCTACCCATAGGTTTACAATAATTACCGTCAATCTCGCCATCAGCGTAGTACTGTTCAGGAACTGAATCTGCGGGTTTACACCGCCGTTGAAATATGAAAGCAGAATGTTGATTGCACCGTTTGTCTGGAGCATCTGATTCATAAGAAGGAGAGATACGAACTGGGGAACAGCGATTGCAATAACGAAAAGTGTTCTCCACAAAGCCTTGAACTTAATACCCTTCTTATTAATCATAAGGGCAACTACCATACCGAGAATGTAGTTTGTAAATGTGGCAACTACAGCCCAGATTAATGTCCATTTTGTTAGTTCGATAAACGTTGTAGCCTTTGTTGCACTGTCAACGAAGTTGAACAGTGAGCTAAAGTTATCAAAACCAACCCAGGTAAACAGTGTTCCCGGAGGAAGATGCTGCTGGTCATAGCTTGTGAACGCAATCAAAATCATAAATATCATTGGCATAATATTGAAAATGCCAATCATAAGCGTCGGGAATGAAAGAAGGGTAATGTGATATTTACCGTCGAGGAATTCCTTGACATCGTGCTTAAGCGATGTAGGCTTTCCACCCTCGGCTCTCATAACCTGATGGTGATATGCGTCTTTTATGTTTGCAATATAAACCGCAAAAACAAGAATTGTAATTACGATTGAAAGTACCGAATAAAGCAGGATAAGCATTGAGTTATCGCCGTAAACAGTTACAGGCATACCAAGCTCATTAAAATCCTGTGTTGTTTCCACTGTACCGAGTGTGTTGAACTTCTGTAAGTAAGTCCAGCCAAAGAAAATCATATAGAGTGCGTAGAGCACTTCTGTTAGGAAAAAGAGAATTCCTTTATAATATTTACCCTTGTGAATATCACCGATACCAAATATTAAATAGGAAAGTTTTGTAGCCCAGTCACCTTTAACAAAGGTAACACCGTAGTTTTTGAAGCCTTTGCCTATGCCTGTGAAAAATCCGACAATTGCCTTGCCGATTGCCTTAAAGAAAGAAGCAAGTGCATGCGGAATGTTCAGGATAAATTTCTTAAAATTATGGGCAAACCTCTGAAACGGATTGAGCTGTTTGTATTCTACATATGTCATATGAGCTCTCCTTAATTAAAGTCTGCAAATCTCTCTTAAAATATAATCTTAATAAATTATATTGAAATTAATGTTAATACACCAAACGAATAATATCTTTTACTTACGCTTTTCATAATAACAAAACATTATTTGTTTGGTGTATCTAAACGGAAATGTTCCGCAGTTGTTACGAAAGAGCGTAATAGCTTTTATTCGGGGCACCTTGCTTTTGCAAAGCGCCCCGAAAACAATACATTATAAATTCAGGTCAAAACCGATTAACCTTCGTCACGAACGTTTTTAATTGTATCCTGAAGAAGCTTTCTTGTTGCGTCAGCATCGTCGGGCTTCCACTCGTCAGCAACGAGCTTGTTACCGAGGTTACCCATAGGAGTCCAGAGTGTTGAAGCAATGTTTACCTGTGTGCAGGAGTTTTCAGCCTGAGCCTTGATTGCGTTAAGAACGGGGCTTTCTGTAACAACCTTATCCTTCTGAACGTTTACGTTAGAGGGACCCCAGCCGAGTTCTTCTGTTCTCTGCTTCTGGCACTCTTCGCCTGCAAGGTAGAGAGCAAGAATTTGAGCGGAGTTGGGGAATTTTGAAGAGCCGTTTACGCCTATATACTTATAACCGAACATTGAAACGAGCTGCTTGTCTTCACCGTCAACGTTGATTGTAGGAAGCTTAGCTGCGCCGAACTTATCGCCGAGTGAATCTTTGTTTACCTTTGTATCCCAAGAACCGTCAACGCCTGCACCGCATGTGCCGTTCTTAAAGCCTGAAGCAACGTTCTTTACGTTAAGTGAAGTAAATGTGCCCTTGTAGTCCTTGATGAGCTTTGCAAAAGCCTGTAATGTCTTAACAGCTGCGTCCTCATCATATTCTACAAACTTCTGTGTGCCGTCTTCTTCAAGACCGTCAATCTTTGCACCTGCTGTGAAAGCAAAAGTACAAGCATAGAAGCCGTCGCCTGCGTCGAAGATGAACTTCTTGCCGGCTTTCTTACAAGCAGCAAGTGTGCCTTCGAGAGTCTTAGCGTCTTCCTCTGTTACTACTGTGTTGTCATATACCATATAGTAACCGTTGTCGTTTGTTTCGGGATAAGCATAAAGAGTATTCGAAATCGTGCCTGCCTTAACAGTATCTTCTGAGTTTGAAGTTGATACAAAATCAGTAAAGCCCTTAGCTACGGGAGCGATAACGCCTGCGTCAACGAGCTTGTTGAACTGGTCACTCGGGAAGCTGAATACGTCTGCAGCAGCAGAAGCGTCGTTGAGCATCTGAGTAGCAGCATCGCTTTCACCCTGAGCAACAACTGTGATGTCGAATTTCTTTTCAGAATAAGCCTTCTTGAATTCTTCAATCTGCTGCTTAACAAGGTTTACAGCTGCGTCAGGAGCCCAAACCTTAAGCTTTACGTTGTCCTCTTCACCGAAGTAAGCGTAGTCAACTGTTGAAGCGTTAACACCGGTTGCTGAACTTTCACCCGATTTTGAAGATGAACCTGAATTTGTGTTTGATGACTCGCCGCCACCGCCGCAACCTGCGAATGCAGTAGCTGTGAGTACACCGGCCATAAGAATGGCAAGAATCTTTTTCATTGGAATATCCCTCTTTCAAAAAAATATTTTTAATAATTTTTATGGAGCAAATTGCACAAAAGCAGTTTTGTCCCACTACATAAATAATATCAAAAACGCAACGAAATTTCAACCACCTTTGTACTTTTTATCTATATTGTTAAATTTCAATTAATTTTTTGTATAGTTTTACTCAATTAATTTGATTATTTGGCTTATTGCATAAAATGTCATTTAGTTTTTTGTATATTCTGCTCGCCTTGTTGTTGTGCAATATGCTCAACCACTTCTCGTCTGCATTAATAGAAATGTCATTTCAGCTATCTCAACTTTATAAAATTTACGTAGAAAAATATATTTTTTAAAAATTTTATAGTGAATTTTTACCAATTGTCAGTTTTGTTTGAAAAATCTTTATTTTTTTCATAATGAAGTTGTATTAATCGGGAAAAATTGGTATAATTAAAGTAATTGAATTAATATCAGAAAACGGAGTGTTATTATGAAACTGTCTGATTTGCTTGTCAATGTTGAATATACTGCGCAAAACAGCGTAAATCCCGAAATTACGGATATAATCTACGATTCACGAAAGGTCAGCGACGGTACTGCGTTTGTCTGCCTTAAGGGGTACACCTCCGACGGTCACAAATTCGCAAAGTCGGCTGTGGAAAAGGGTGCTTCCGCACTTGTTATCAGCGACGAGCTTGATTTTGAAGTTCCGCAGAATGTTGCAGTAATCAAAACGCAGGACACAAGGCTTGCGCTTGCGCTAATGAGCGCCGAGTTTTTCGGAAATCCCGCAAGAGAGCTGAAAACCGTTGCAATAACGGGTACGAAAGGTAAAACAACCACAACGGCGATGGTAGCGGAAATTTTTGAGCAGGCAGGAATAAAAGCAGGTACAATCGGCACGCTCGGAATTGTTTACGGCGGCAAAACGTACAAAACCAACAACACAACGCCCGAATCCTATGAAATTCAGAAGGCAATGCGTGATATGATAAACGCAGGCTGCGGTGCAATGGTGATTGAGGCGTCGTCAATCGGGCTCAAGCACAACAGGCTTGCCGGCATTGAATTTGACGCAGGAATTTTTACAAACTTCTCTGACGACCATATAGGCGGTGTTGAGCACAAGGATTTGCGTGAATACCTCTACTGCAAGAGCCTTTTGTTCCGTCAATGCAAGCTTGCCGCCGCAAATATTGATGATGAAAACTGGGAGAAAATCACAAAAGACGCCAACGGTCCTGTTGTGACATTCGGCTTTTCCGAGCTTGCACAGCTCCGTGCAAAGAACGAACACCTTATTTCCGAAAACGGTTTTCTCGGCGTTCACTTCGACACAGAGGGAATGAAAACACTTTCTCTTGACGTCGGTATTCCCGGCAAATTCAACGTGTACAACGCTCTTGCGGCAATATGCGCAGTTTCTTTCTTTGACATTCCGGATGAGGCTATTGTTAAAGGACTGCGGATTGCAAAGGTTAAGGGCAGAGTTGAGCCTGTCAAAGTTCCCGGCAACTACACCCTGCTTATTGACTATGCGCACAATGCGCTTTCTATGGAAAACGTACTCACAACGCTTCGCCACTACAATCCTAACCGACTGATTACAATGTTCGGTGCCGGCGGCAACAGACCAAAGGTGCGCCGATATGAAATGGGCGAGGTATCGGGCAGGTTAAGCGATTTGTCGGTAATCACCGAGGACAATTCACGCTTTGAGGACGTAATGGACATTATTGAGGACATCAAGACGGGAATCAACAAAACCGACGGCAAATACGTTGTCGTTCCCAACCGCAAGGACGCAATAAGATATTGTATGGAGAATGCACAGGACGGCGACATTATTGTGCTTGCAGGCAAGGGACACGAGGACTATCAGGAAATCAAGGGCGTTAAGTACCATATGGACGAACGTGAACTGATTGCAGAAATCATTGAAGAGCTTGTAAGGAAGTAATATTGCTATACATTTCAGTCAGATAAACTATAGTTTAATGCGGAATGCGTAATTCGTAATGCGG
>DKWR01000025.1 GCA_002491825.1 Ruminococcaceae bacterium UBA7147 | reverse complement strand
AACGTACGTTATTATATCAAACTTTTCTCCCTTTTGCAACCCTTTTTTCTTATTTTCTTCGACTTTTTTCAATATAATTTTTATCAGTCAGATTTTATGTCTGAAAGCTTTTTGCACAAGGCGCTTACGGGAATACATAAAAACGCCCACAGCATACTGTAGAACGGGCAAATCTGTCCCTTTATATTGAAACGGCATTTTGAATAATCCCACACGTTAAGCTTATACTTTAGATTCACTATGCATCCACAGCAAAATTCAAGTGAAGTTATTATTGCACTGCCGAATATGCACTTTGCCGGCATTTTCATTTTTTTATGTTTCTCGTAAAACTTAAACAGCGATACAAAACACGCTCCACCAGTCAGTGCCATTGACCAATGCGTTTTGCCTCGCCACAGAATTTCAAGTAGTGCGTAGCCTATTCCTCCGATTGAGAATAAAATGCAGTCGTCCTTAATGCTTTTCAATATAAATCACCGCCTTTAGTTTTGACTAAAGACGGTGGATTATTCAAAATCAATAATGTATAATTCCTATTTCTACTAACAAGTCTTTTAATTCTTCAAAAGAATATAAACAATTAAGTGCGGTAAGCATTGCGTTGGTTGTAAGGTAGGTTGGCATATTGAGGTGTTTCAAAAGCATTTTTCTGTTTTTTTCGGCGTTTTCGGCACCTGTGAGTCCGAGGTAAAACAAATCGGATTTTTTGATTTCGTTTTCTTTTATATTGTTTTCACCGATAATTGTTGCTCCGCTTTTGCGTATGGCGTTGATTATGACCTCGTCGCTGACTCCCTCTACTCCGAGAAATCCCTCCTTGCCTTTTTGCGATTTTCGCTTTTCCTTGCCCTCAATCTGGGGAATGTAGCAGTGCTTTATCTTTGATTTATCGACAACGCCTTTCAGAAAATTGCGTATAACAAATCCTGCCGAGTCGCTGTCAGTTAATATGAGTATTCCTCTTATATCGGCAATCTGTCTAATCAGATTCTGCTTTTCTTTATCGGAGAACACACGGAAGCCGTTGGTTTCAATTATCGGCGCATCAATCAGTGAGGAAAGCTTGATTTTGTCGTATCTTCCCTCAACGATTACTGCCTCTTTGATTTTCAGCAACTAAATCCTGCCCTCCCTTGCAACAAGCAACAGCTGAGCTATGAGCTGTTCCATACAGAGCCTTGCGTTCACAGATGAGCTTTTGAATTTTATGTCGGCGTCAACAAGCAGGTCGAGGCTCTTTCGCAAAGCCTCGGTTGAAACTTTTGACGTTGCCTTACGTGCTTTTTCCAATGTGAATGCTCTGTTTTTATATTCAAAATCTTTTGCAACGTCATCCTTGAGCACACCGCATTCATCCGCTACTCTGATTCTGTACGCATCAACATATGAAGCTGACAAAACGTACAACATCATAACAGGCTCTTCTCGCTGATAAAAAAGCAAGTCGAGCGTGTTGAATGCCTTGTCGCCGTTTCCGTTCAGCACCGCATCGGAAAGTGCAAATATTTTAGTTTCAAGATTTTGCGTTGCAAGCTTTTCTATATCCTGTAACGTGACTTCCTCGCCCTTTGAATATGCACAGATTTTCGCAAGCTCGTTTTTAAGAAGATTGAGGTCATCGCCGCAGTAAGAAATCAGCTTTGCAGCATTGACGTGGGAAATCATTTTGCCGTTTTCGTTTGCCCACTTTGCAATATAGCGTTCAAGCATTGACTGATTGAGCTTGTTAAATTCGCAGACTGAGCCGTTTTTCTCTGCCCTTTTCACAAGCGACTTGAAAACGGCACTGTTTTTTGACGGAACGTAGGTCGGCATTGAAATTATCAGCACCGTTGTGTCAACCGTTTTGTCGGTGATTTCTTTAAACCGTGCAAGCGAATCTGCGTCCATATTATCAAAAAATATGTCCGAAACGAAAACGCAGTTGTACTCGCTCATAAACGGAACAATCTGAAGTGACGCCGCAAAATCGTCGAGATTTATATCTCCGCTGAATTTATGAAAATTGAAGTCCGAGGGATTTTTGCCCGTTACGGCGTCTGCAAGCTGTTCCGAATAGCGGCGCACAAACATCTGCTCTGTGCCGTAAATTACGTAAATCGGCGAGAACTGTCTTGACTTTATCTGTTTTTTTAGTTCGGATTCACTTATCTTTGACATTTGAACCTCCGCTGAATACAAGCTCCGCAACGCCGTCGGAGGTTGTATAAATATTGTCACTTATTTCTTTTATAGAACTATTTTTACTTTCAAGCAAGCTCTTATCCCCCGAAAAAATCACGTTTTTGCAAGAAAGTAAATTGCTGTTTTTTACGTTTGAATCAACAAGAAGATAATCGCACGTTCTGTACTTTTCGGGGAGCTTTGCAATATCCGACCTGCTCGTAGCAAACAAAACCGTACTGCCGTTTATGTGTAAATATTGATATGTAACCGAATCAATGTTAATCACTTCAAGAGCAGCAAGCGAGTTGAGATTTATTGAAAAATGACAGTCGCTGCTGAAAGTATCTATTTTGCCGCCGTATTTTTCAAGCAATTTTTTATCTGTGTTATTATCATATACCAAAATATTAGATACGTCAAATTCAGACATCAGTTGAGGGAGATATTTTGCGTATTTTAATTTCGTATCCGGAATTATAATGCTGTCGATTGATGAAAAATCTCCCGATATATCTTCAATAATCTGATACGCACTGCCGTTTGTTCCTCCGCAGGAGATGAACGAAATATTACTGCCGCACTCAACAGAAGCAGTAACGCCGCTACCGACATTGTAGATTTTGAGTGTTGCGGAGTTGTTACCGATTATCGCATAAACAGCCCAGCCGATTGTCAGCACTACCGCAGACGCAGTAACGGCACAACGCACATAAAAGCCCTTTGCCTTTACCGCATATCCGATTATGACCAGCAAAGCCGTAAAAATCAGCCAGATGTAAAAATACGGTTTATCTGAATTTACGCAGGAATAAGGTAATGAGGAAAACAGCGAAATTGTCCGCAAAAGCAGATTGCCGAAAATATCTGCTCCAAGTGCAAATGTATAGGCGAAAAATGAAATTATCGGGCATAGATAAAGCAGTGACGCAAGCATTGCACAAATAAGCACTACGCTTACAATAGGTTCGGCAAAGAATGATGTCAGCACAACAAAAGGCGAAACCCTGTGGAATGCAATTGTCGTAATCGGGATTATCCAGAGTGACGCCGACAATGAAACAGAGATAAGATTTATCGCTCCTCTGATTAATTTGTGTTTTCCTTTAAGGCGAAGCTTTCGGGATAAGTAAATTTCAATTTTTCTCGCCCAAAGAATTATTCCTGCCGTTGCAGAAAACGATAACAGCATTCCTATGTCACCCACTGCAAACGGATTGAACAGAGTAAGTACAATAGCCGCAGTTCCGAGGGAATTAAGCCCGTCAGTACGTCTGAAAACGGCTTTTGAACAATATGTGAGAATCAGCATAATTCCCGAACGGACAACTGACGGTGTAAAGCCTGTTATCGCCATAAAGCAGAATACTATTGCCAATATAATAGAAGCGAGTGCATATCTGTTTTTGATTATATTCTTTAATAGAAATAAAACAAATCCTGCTATTATAGCCAGGTGCATTCCCGAAACGACTATCAGAAAGCTTGTTCCTGTTTTTGAAAAGTCAGCTTTTATATCGGATGAAAGCGAATGCTTGTCACCGAGCAAAACAGCCTTGCAAAGCGACGAAGTGTTTTCAGGCAAAAGAGAGTCCAGCGAGCTTTTCATTGCTTTTCTTATGTTGACCGCAATGCTGTACAGGGAAAATTGCTTTTCACCTGTTGAATTAAAGCTGTCGTTTTCCTCGTCATAAAATGCAGAAAGGTAAATTCCTTTGCTTAAATTGTAGCCATTTTCTGCTTTGCTTACAGTAAAATTTGCATCTATACGGTCAAAATCCTCACACTTTAAGTCAACTGTTGAAATCAGTCTGATTTTTACGTTTTCGCTGTTACTGTTAATTTTGTCTGCGTTAATTATGTAAACATAACTGTTTTCATTTTTCTGAATTTCATCGCAGATATATCCCTCAACACTTAATTCTTTATTGGAATAATTATCAATGACAGGCCGGTAAATAAAATTCGAATACAGAATTATAGCGATACAAGCGGCAAACGAGGTTAATCCGACAGTGATTAATAAATCTAAAAGTGACTTTTTAATTCTGATTTTATTTTTAATTACTTTAAAGAATATTCCGACAAACGCAGACAGTGCCGATAATATTATTATAATATTAGTAAACGTTCCGTTTGCGAAATAAAAAACGACCGAAAGCACGGAAAGATAAGTAAGTCCCACCGTTGCCAACAGTCGTTTCATAAATTTCATCCTTTACAGATAATCGATTTTTACTTAAAAAACAAGGGAAGCTCCTCAAGGAAAATAATATCCTTGCGGTCTTTTGCATCTCCTTCGGCAAGCACAGCCGCTTTGCCTACGATATTCGCACCCGTTTTCTTAACAAGGTTTTCAAGCGCTTTCAGGCTGTTGCCCGTTGAGATAACGTCGTCGACAATAAGCACTCTTTTGTCCTTGAGAAATTCAGCGTCATTTTCGCCGAAATAGAGTTTCTGGTGATTTGCAGTTGTGATAGAGTCGACCTCTGCATCAATAGGATTGCGCATATAAACCTTTACGCCCTTGCGTGCAATAACATAATTTCTGCAGCCCTGTCTTGCCATTTCATAGCAAAGCGGAATACCCTTTGCCTCTGCCGTTACGACAACATCGTGCTCGGGACAAATTTTGAGGAGTTCAGACGCTGTCTTTTCCGTCATTTCAACGTCGCCGAACATAATAAATGCGGCAATGTCGAGCTTATCGTTTACAGGAAACATTTCAAGCTCACGCTCAAGTCCTGCAATTTTAATTTTATATGTACCCATTTCCTATGCCCCTTTACGCCATCTGACCGTTAAGCTTTTTGCCGCCGAGAATGTGGAAGTGCATATGCTTTACGCTCTGACAACCGTCATCGCCGCAGTTGTTTACAATTCTATATCCGTTATCAAGACCGAGAGTCTTGGTGATTTCGGGAATTTTTGTAAAGATATGCGCAATAACATCTGCATTTGATTCGTCAACAGCATTTGCACAGCAGATGTGCTGTTTGGGAATTACAAGAACGTGTACGGGAGCCTGCGGCTCAAGGTCGTAGAATGCAAGAATCTTATCGTCCTCATAAACCTTTTTTGACGGAATGGAGCCGTCAACTATTTTGCAGAATATACAATCAGCCATTGTTAATCGTCCTTTCTTATACTAAAACCTGATTAAAAGCTTTATAAGATTTTTGAGCATATTTTTTGTCAGACGAGTGAGATTCCACAGAAATGCTGACGCATTTCGAGGACAGCTCACGAAGTATGACAGAAAATATTCCAAAAAGATATTTTAGTTTTTAATTAGGTTTTAGTATTGGTTCACAAATTGTACAAATATATTTTAACGCTAATTTAAAATAAGGTCAATATTTATTTGCAAAATACCGTATTATTTATCGGACTTTTTGGAGGTGATTTTCTTTTCCTCACCTCTTAATAAACGCTTGATATTTTCCTTGTGCTTTACAACAACAAATATTCCTATGACAAGTGCGGCAAAGGTTGAAAGCAGAACATATGCAAGAGAATATCCGCCGCCGTTTAAGTAGTCGAAAACAAAGGTCATTACAAATGTATAGGGTGCGTAGAGGACTGCACAGGTAATGCTTGCGGCTGAAATAATTTTCGAAATAAGAAAAATAATTAAAAATGTAGCAAGAATACAGAGGAACACTCTCCAGTCCTCGGTAAGCATAAGAGCCGCCGCTGTTACAACGCCCTTGCCGCCCTTGAAGTGGAAGTAAACGGGATAGGAATGTCCGAGAATGCAGAAAATTCCTGCTATGTACTTACCGCAGTTTACATATTCGTTTGAAAGAATTTGCGATTCTGCGGCGATGAATGAAAAGATAAATCCGCCGAGCAGAACTGCAACAACGCATTTCAGCGCATCACAGACAATTGTTACGATTGCAGGGACTTTGCCCACACTTCGAAGAACGTTTGTAAAGCCTGCGTTTCCGCTTCCCATCTGACGAATGTCCTTTTTGCCCTTTGTCACTATGCCGGTCACCATAACTGCCGTATTGATACTGCCGAGCAGATATGCCGCAAGAGCGGTGACTAAAAATCTCCACCAGTTATCGGCAAGAAAATTCAAGTAAAAATCCATCTACTTGTCCCCTCTTTCTCTGATAATTATTCTTATGGGAGTGCCTTCAAGACCGAAAGCCTCTCGGATTCTGTTTTCAAGATAACGCTGATAAGAAAAGTGGAAAAGCTGTGCGTCGTTGCAGAAAAACACAAATGTCGGCGGTTTTACCGAAGCCTGCGTCATATAGAAAATCTTGAGCCGTTTTCCCTTGTCTGACGGCGGCTGAACACGTGTTGTAGCCTGTGCCAGAAGCTCGTTAAGCATACCCGTCTTGATTCTGCGGTTTGCAGAGTCGTTACAGCTTACGATATATTCAAACAGCTTGTCAAGCCTCATACCTGTCTTTGCGGAGATGAAAACCTGCGGAGCGTATGACATAAACGCAAAATCCGCGTCAAGCTTTTTGCGGAACTCCTGCATTGTCTTGTCGTTCTTCTCAATTGCGTCCCACTTGTTGACTGCAATTATACACGCTCTTCCAGCCTCGTGAGCAAGTCCGGCAACCTTTGTGTCCTGCTCGGTCACGCCCTCGGTTGCATCAATCATAACAACGCAGACGTCACTGCGTTCAATAGCCATTTTGGCTCTGATTATGCTATATTTCTCGATATTATCGTAAATTTTGCTCTGTCTGCGCAAACCTGCCGTATCGGTAAAATTGAATTTGCCGTACTTATTCTCTACGAGCGTGTCGATTGTATCACGTGTTGTGCCTGCAATATCAGAAACAATACAGCGTTCCTCGTTGGTGATTTTGTTGACAAGAGATGATTTGCCTGCGTTCGGCTTGCCGATTACGGCAACGTTGATTACGGTTTCGTCCTCCTCCATCTCGCTGTCAAAGTCAAAGCACTCAAAAGCTCTGTCGAGCAAATCGCCCGTACCGTGACCGTGAACGGCTGAAACCTGAACAGGGTCGCCGAGTCCGAGGTTGTAGAACTCGTAAAATTCGGGCGCAGGCTCGCCAAGTCCGTCGCACTTATTTACGCACACAATGACAGGCTTTCCCGACTTCTGGAGCATTTGTGCAACGTCCATATCGGTTGCCACCATTCCCGACTTGCAGTCGGTTACAAGGATTATTACGTTTGCCGTATCAATTGCAAGCTGTGCCTGACGGCGCATCTGCACAAGAATTATATCGTCTGACTTCGGCTCGATACCGCCTGTGTCAACTATGAATGCGGTCTTGCCGCACCATTCAACCTCGCCGTAAATTCTGTCACGGGTAACGCCGGGGGTATCGTCAACAATTGAAAGCCTCTGACCTATAAGTTTATTGAAAAGCGTGGACTTTCCCACGTTCGGTCTGCCTACAATTGCTATTACGGGTTTGTTCATTTTATCATCGCCCTCCGTATTTTATTCAAATCTATTTAGAAATAATCGCATTTACAAGGTCTGCTCCGTTGTTGTTTACTGCAACAAGCTGAACATTCAGCTCACGTTCAACGTCGTCTGTTGAAACGTCGTCAAGGAACAAATCGTTTTCAAAGCGGAGCATTGACGCGGGAATTATGAGCCTTTCGCCGATATTTTTGCCTTTGAGCTGATTTATCAAATCTCCGCCCGTCACAAGTCCCGAAACATTCACTCCTCCGCCGAAAAAGTTATTTTTAATCGGTTGAGTATTTATAGTGATATTCGGGAATTTCTCATTTATCATAGCCATAATTTTTTTCATAAACGGATAAACGCCCGTTCCGCAGGCTACCGTTACGGTTTGATTCGGATTTTCGTCATTTTCAAACTCTTCAAGCGCCCATTTCACATCATCTGTGAGATATGTTATCATACCGACACCGTCCTCAAGCGCTGAAAAGTCCTCGTAAAACTCGGGAGCAGGGATTTCTCGCTCGGCAAGAATATAAAATTCATCGCCTGCAAAGAAAATTCTTCGTCCGTACTTTTCTTTGCACATATCGCCATACTGCTCAATCAAATCAAGCGTCTGCGCCGCAGTTTCCTTATTATAAGGCACAAGCGGATACAAGCCATCCCTGTAGGCGGTAAGCCCTACGGGAACAATTGCCGTCATTTCAACACCGAGATTTTCAAGATCACGCATCGTTCTTAACAGCTCGTCGCCGTCGTTGATTCCGGGGCAGGCTACAATCTGACAATTCAGCGTGATTCCAGCGTCTGCAAAACGTTTGAGATTTTTAAGTGCGTCACCTGCAAAGCGGTTGTTCATCATCTTACAGCGAAGCTCGGGATTCGTTGTATGCACCGATACGTTTATCGGACTTATGTGCATTTTAATTATTCGCTCAATTTCGTGCTCGGTTATGTTTGTAAGAGTGATATAGTTGCCGAATAAAAACGAAAGTCGGCTGTCATCGTCCTTGAAGTAGAGCGACTTGCGCAGTCCTTTCGGGAGCTGGTCAATGAAGCAAAAAATGCACTTGTTGCGGCAGGAATGCTGTTCGTCCATAAGATAGGTTTCAAATTCCAGCCCGATTTCATCATACTCGCCCTTGGTTATTTCAACAGTTCTTGTGTTTTCACCGTCCGAAATTTCAAGCTTGAGTTGCCTGTTTACCTGATAAAACCTGTAGTCAAGCACATCAACAATTTCATTTGAATTTATTTTCAGCAGAATTTCTCCGCTTTTGATTCCCGCTTTTTCGGCGTGACTGCCCTTAGTCACGTTGTAGATTTTTACAGCCACACTTTCACCTCACAAAATAAGTAGCATATATATTTTACACAAATCGGCGCAAATAATCAAGAAAAATTACGCAAAACAAAAGGGCGAACAGAAAACTGCCGCCCATAGTGTTTGTAGGTTAAAATTACTGCTCGTCTTTCTTTACGATAACCTGTCTGCCGTTGTACATACCACAGTTACCGCAAGCTCTGTGAGCTGCCATTAACTCACCGCAGTTAGGACATGTTGTGAGAGTAGGAGCGTTGAGCTTCCATACTGTTGAACGTCTTGAGCTCTTTCTTGCGTGTGATGTTTTTCTCTTGGGTACTGCCATTACAAAGACCTCCTTACAAAATTTATATTAATCCATAAACTGTTTAAGCATCTCAAGCCTCGGGTCAATTTCACGCTTGTCACAGGAGCAGTCGCCCTCGTTGAGGTTCTTGCCGCAAATCTGACACAAGCCCTTGCAATCGTCCTTGCAGAGATTTTTCTGCGGAAGCGAAAGCAGAATGTCCGAAATGACAATATCGTCAAGCTCGAGTTTAAAATCAGGTGTTTCAATATAATCGTCGTTGCCGTCATCAACCAAAGTCTGCGCAAGCTTATGCTCAAAGAGCATATCCATTTCTCTTGTGAAGTCCGTTGAGCACCTGTCACAGCTGCGAGAATAGCTGAAGCAGGCTCTTATTGTAAGACTTACAAGGCTTGCCCTGTTCTTTGCTGTTGCGGTAACATCAATCGGAGTTCTGAATGGAAAAACACCGTCAATGTCAATATCTGCAATATCAAGCTTATAATTAACCTGTTTTTCTTCGCCTTCGTTCTGAAAGACCGATTTAAGTTCAAAAAGCATAATTGCACCTCTTGACCGCATAACGCATATTAAAACGCTGTTTATTATTATACAAAAGGTTTGAGCCTTTGTCAACTGAAAAATATGATAATTTAAGTATTATTTTTTAAAATAAAGTCGGAAAATATGAATAATTTTGTTTATTAGAAAATTTGCAGTATTATTTTTATCAGCAAAAGGCTTTTTATTCAATATTGGAAATATATATTTATCAATTAATGAAAGATAAACTATAATTTTGCGTTGAG
>DKWR01000048.1 GCA_002491825.1 Ruminococcaceae bacterium UBA7147 | reverse complement strand
CTCTACCAACTGAGCTATACCCCTGTATATATTCATTTGCAGAAAATTTTGCCTGATTTGCATGAAATGCAATTAATCTCACAAAATCAAACAAAATTCAACGCAAGAGTTATTGTATCATTAATGCGGAGATTTGTCAATAGCTGAAAGAAAATTTGTTCAAAAAAATACCCCTAATTATGCTGTTATGCTCAAATTACGTAGATTGTAAAAGTACTGTAACATCAAAGTGATTGTGCGTTGAAAGGATTTATAAAACATTGATTTGCAGGCTCTGCATTACGTCCAGTGCAGACTTATTCAAGTTATCATCATTAGACGCAACACAAGAGGAATCAACCGAAACCTCTGCCTCGGGTAATGCCGTTTTTGCAAGTACGGCGTTTGAAATTACGCATATGTTTGTCACAACTCCGCAAAGCTCAACCTTGTCAAATTTTTCTGCTTTCAGATATTCAAAAAGCTCTGCCGAACCAAAGCTCGGCTTGTAAAAGCACTTGTCATTTTCTTTCAGCATTTCTGCTGTTCTGCCGTACAGCTTATGACCGTCCGTCCCTTTTATGCAATGCTCTACGGGCAGATTTCTGCCCTCGTTTGTTTGAAGGTAATCCTCCTCGTGGGTATCGAACGTAAATGCAATTTCCCAGCCTTCGTTGCGGTATTTTGCAATTTTATCTGCAATTCTATCGTCAAGCTGTTCAGCCTTTGCAAAGCCGAGCGAGCCTGTGACAAAATCATTTTGGTAATCAACTACAATCAGACATTTTCTCATATTAGTTTTCCTTAAGTAACCACTGGTTAAATCACGCCTAAAGACTGTTTATGCATCTTGCTTGCATATTTTTCGCCATATTGCCTAAAATTCTGCACACAGGCGTCAGCCTGCGCACAAAATTTTAAGCAATCTGACGAAAAATCTGTCAGCGCAATATGCACAAACGATTTAATCAGTGCTTACTTTATCTCAACAGGCTTTTCGTCAAAGCCTTCAATTTTGAATTTTAATCCGCAGGTTGAACATTCATAATACGGTTCGCCGTTGTTTTTATCGTCCTGAATCAAAAGCATAGGGCTTTCGCAGAACGGACAAAGCTTTAATTCGCTCTTGCTCATAAGCACACCTCGTTTATAGTTTCTTTCATTATACTACGCAAATACCGCTGTTGTAAATAATTTTTTCTTTACAAAATTTATAAAAAGGGATAAACTATAGAAAGACAAGAATATTCGGACACACCCTGTCTATATGAAATAAATTTTTCGGAGGTTACCGAATGGAAAAGAAAAATATAGCTATGCTGTGCGACTTTTACGAGTTCACAATGTCGAACGGCTATTTTAAAAACGGATTTTACAAGCAGAATGTGTACTTTGACGTGTTCTTCCGCAAGGTTCCCGACAACGGCGGTTTTGCAATTGCCGCAGGTCTGGAGCAGGTAATCGATTATATAAAGAATCTTCACTTTGAGAACAGCGATATTGAGTATCTCCGCAGTAAGGAGATTTTTGACGAGGACTTCCTCTCATATCTCAAAAATTTCAAGTTCAGCGGCGATATTTACGCTGTTCCCGAGGGAACTCCCGTATTCCCGAACGAGCCGATTATGACAGTAAAAGCTCCTGCGATTGAGGCGCAGCTTATCGAAACCTTTGTACTGCTCACGCTCAATCATCAGACGCTTATTGCAACAAAGGCTAACAGAATTGTACGTGCGGCACAGGGCAGAGCAGTAATTGAGTTCGGCTCAAGACGTGCGCAGGGTGCAAGCGGAGCGATTGACGGAGCGAGAGCGGCGTATATCGGCGGCTGCGTCGGAACAGCCTGTACGCTGACCGACAAGCTCTACAGCGTTCCCGCAGGCGGTACGATGGCTCACTCGTGGATTCAGATGTTCGACAGCGAATATGACGCTTTCAAGACCTACTGCGAGCTTTATCCCGACAATCCCACGCTCCTTGTTGATACCTACAATACGCTCAAAAGCGGTGTTCCGAATGCGATTAAGGTGTTCAAAGAGGTGCTTTTGCCGCAGGGCAAGACGGAGTGTTCAATCAGACTTGATTCGGGTGATATTTCGTACCTTTCAAAGAAAGCGAGAAAAATGCTAGATGACGCAGGACTTCAGAATTGCAGAATAACCGCTTCAAATGCGCTTGACGAGTACCTTATACGTGACCTTATGATGCAGGGCGCAGAGGTTGACACCTTCGGAGTGGGAGAGAGGCTGATTACTTCCTCAAACTCGCCTGTGTTCGGCGGAGTGTACAAGCTTGTTGCCGTTGAAAACGAGGGCGGCGAGATTGTTCCGAAAATCAAGGTCAGCGAGAATACGACCAAGATTACAAATCCGCATTTCAAAAAGGTTTACCGTTACTTTGACAACGAGAGCGGCAAGGCACTTGCAGACGAGCTTTGCGTTTATGACGAGGTTGTTGACGGCTCAAAGCCGCACACGATTTTTGATTCCAACGCAACGTGGAAAACAAAAACTCTCACCGACTTTACGGCAAAGGAATTGCTTGTACCGATTTTCAAAAACGGCGAATGTGTATATGAGTTGCCGTCAATTCAGGAAATTGCAGAATATTGCAGGGAACAGATTGATTTGTTGTGGGACGAGGTCAAGAGATTTGAAAATCCGCATACCTATTATGTAGACTTGTCAAAGAAATTGTATGAAATCAAAAATATACTTTTAAATGTTTACGGCGTTTAAATCAGGGCAGGGTTAATTCCCTGCCTTTGTTTTTGTGTTAATTATTGACATTTTGTTGTGTTGTGTTATAATAATGATAAATTGAAACAAATTATATAAAAATATTAATAGGAGGCAAAAAATTATGATAAAAATTAAAAAAATAACTTCAATATTTCTCTCTGCTCTGATTGCGTTTTCAATGACGGCAGTTGCAGTCAACAGCGTTTCTGCAACTGAAATTTCAGATGACAGTGTGGTAAACGGTACGGAAAAACAAATCAGCTTTGACGTTAAAAAGTCAGGCTGGAATCTTGAAACGAACAAAAAGTTTTACTGCCACATATGGGCGGAGGACGGTTCAAAAACTTCTTCGGGAACTGACTGGCCTGAATGGCAGACTAAAACAGAGCTTTGCAGTTTTGATTCCGAAACAGGTATTGCAACCTACGATTTGTCAAGGACAGGTCATAATTTCAGATACACAGACGGAAAGATTTATACCGTAATTTTCAGCTCCAATGTTGGCAGACAAACATATAATGCTGTTATGAGCGGAAAATGTATAGGCGATACTCTTTACTGTACAAATGAACATATTGAAAGTCCGGAGGATTCGGAAAGGAAATGCGACGTAGCCGTTTGGGAGAATAACCCCGACTGCGGCCCTGTAAGGTGCATTACGTCAACAGGTAATATAGTAGGTACGGCTTATCATGATAACGTTTCAGACGAAGGTCTGCTTGCTGAATTTATGATAAGATATTCATTAAGCGCTCACGATAAGCTTGAAATATACACTCAAAAGCTTATTGACGAGATTAAAACCACTCCCGAATATATGCTTGACCTTGTTCACGATTGTCTGTATCTGGCTGTTGATGACGGCAAAAAGGACAAGAAAACGGCTGACGCACAGTATAAAGTGATAAGCGAAGTTTTGCAGAATTGTTCAGACCCGACAGCAAAAGCACCGGGATTATCGGACTACAAAATCACTCTCGGCGTCGGCGAAAAGACAAGGCTTTATGTCTGGTACAATGGACCTGTAATGAGCGGTGAAGAAAAATATACTTATGATGATTTAAGTGAATTTAAAGTTGTATGTGATAACAACAAGGTCGCAACGATTGATGTTAAGGGTAATATTACGGCTAAAAGCACGGGAACCGCAACTATAACCGTTACGGCGAAAAACGGCAAGTCCTCGCAGTGTAAAGTTACGGTTAAAAACGCTCCGTCAAGCGTAAAATTTGCCGAGCCGAGCTATACTATCGGAAAGGGCGACGCCCTTGAAGTAAGAGCGCTTACAAACAGCAGCTCGTGGTGTACAACATATACGTGCACCAGCAGTAACACAAATGTTGTAACAGTCGGCACTCCGTTTTTAAACAGAATGACCTTAAGAGCAGTCGGAACAGGTACGGCAACGGTTACTGTAAAAACCTACAACGGCAAGACTGCAAGCTGTAAGGTGACTGTTAAAAATGCACCGTCAAGCGTTAAAATCAATCCTGCAAGCGTAACTCTCGGAGTCGGCGAAAAGCTGACAATTTCCGAAAGCACAAACAGCGGCTCTTATGCGCACAACAGTCATCTTATATGGAGAACCCCTGACGATAAGGTTGTTACGGTTGTAAGAGGCAGCGGCAATAAAGCCGAGCTTTGCGCAGTTGGCGTAGGTACGGCTAACGTTACAATCACCACATATAACAAGAAAACCGCAACCTGCAAGGTGACTGTAAAACCTGCTCCCGCAAGCGTAAAGACAAATCCTGTAAGCGTAACACTCGGCAAGGGCGAAAGCTATACAATCAGTGAGAGTACAAACAGCGGCTCATACGCAAATGCGGCTAATCTGAAATGGAGCAGTTCAAATACAAAGGTTGCAACCGTCACAAAGGGCAGTGCAAATAAGGCGACAATCAAGGCAACGGGAGTCGGTACTGCATATGTGAAGATTACGCTTTACAACGGCAAAACGGCACAGTGCAAGGTTACCGTTAAGAATGCACCGTCAAGCGTAAGCCTGAGCAAGACAAGCCTTACGCTGAACAAAGGCGCAAGCTACACAATCAGCGAAAGCACCAACAGCGGCTCATATGCAAATGCGGCTAATCTGAAATGGAGCAGTACAAATACAAAGGTTGCAACCGTTACAAAGGGAAGCGGCAACAAGGCTGTTATTAAAGCAAAAGCAAAGGGTACTGCGTATATTAAAATTACGCTTTACAACGGAAAAACAGCACAGTGCAAGGTGACGGTTAAGTAAAAAAGAAATCAGTTTATCCCATTTAGTACGATAAACAATAATTTAGCGTTGGTAATATAGCAACGTTGACGTAGGGACGCGGCGTGCCGTGTCCACACAAAAATTGCATTGCAATTCTTGTAAAAGGGATGTCTGGGAAGCCGTCCTTTACGGAGAGATTTGTTGTCCTCTGTAACTACGGTTTAATCGGTAAAGTTTGATTGCCACTGCGGACACGGCACGCCGTGTTCCTACGGATGTTGAGGAAACATTTGTCGTTATCTATCGGGCAGCCACACAGGGCTGCCCCTACGGTTTGATACTAATCGTCTGTCTATACCGTAGGGGCGACCCTATGTGGTCGCCCGAAACGTTACCTATATATCAACTTAAAATTCGGGCTTCAATTTTATCCAAACAAACTGACTTTTCCACTCGATTTGCGTGTCGA
>DKWR01000062.1 GCA_002491825.1 Ruminococcaceae bacterium UBA7147 | reverse complement strand
ATTTGCCCGCCGAGGCACTCGGCTAAATTATAGTTTATCGAATTTCTTATAAATAAACCAAATTTTTTCATAATACCTATTGACAATCAAATGGAACGGTGGTATATTTATATTAACATATGAACATTTATTCATATGTTCAACTATTTTAAACAAAGGGGAATCTCTATGGAAAATAAAATTACAAATTCACAGCATACCGAAATGCCTGACCTTGAGGTACTGTTTGACCTTGCCGACCTTTTCAAGGTGTTCGGCGACTCAACGAGAATCAGAATTATGTTCACAATATCCGACAACGAAATGTCGGTTTTGAGCATTGCCGAGGCTCTTAATATGGAGCAGAGCACTATTTCCCACCAGCTTCGTGTTCTTCGTCAGAACAAGCTTGTGCGTGTGCGCCGAGAGGGCAAACAGATTTACTACAGCCTTGACGACGACCACGTAAAGAAAATCATTGAAATGGGACTTGACCACGTTCTCGAATAAGGAGGATTTATGAAGAAGTACACCTACACTCTTGAAAATCTCAACTGCGCTCACTGCGCTTCGAAAATTGAAAACAAGATTGCGAACACTCAGGGATTTGAAAACGTAAGCTTTAATTTTGCAACAAAAAATCTATCATTCTCCTCTGAAAACTCCGACTCTGTTTTGAAGATTCAACAGATTTGCGACAGCATTGAGGACGGAGTAATCGTAGTTGACCGCAGCAAAAAAACAAAAGAAAAACAATCTGGCAAAATAAATTTTAATACCGTAATGCTGATTATCGCAATTTTTCTCGGAGCAGCGGCGTTTGTTACGCACCTTGTATTGCCTGAAAATCAAACATATTCAACCGTAATTCTCTTAATTTTAAGCGTAGCGGCAAGTTTACTTTCAGGCTATAAAATATTTCTTAAGGGTATAAAAAACGCAGTAAAGCTGAAAATTGACGAAACCGTACTGCTCGCCGTTGCAGTTATCGCCGCTTTCTGCCTTGGCGAATTTGTTGAGGCGGCTATGGTAACAATCCTCTTTTCGCTCGGTGAATTTATCGAGGACATCGCCGTTGACGCATCTCGCAGAGATATTGAAAAGCTTGCGCAGATTCGTCCTGATACGGCTACAATCATTAAAGACGGAGTTGAAACCGTTGTTCCTGCCGAAAGCGTGAAAACAGGGAGTATAATAACAGTAAAGCCCTACGAAAGACTTCCGCTTGACGGAGTAGTCACAAACGGAAAATCAACTCTCGATGCCTCTGCCCTTACCGGCGAAAGTATGCCTGTTGACATTACGGTTGGCAGTGAAGTAATGAGCGGTGCAATCAACGGAAACGGACTTATTGAAATCAGAACGACGAAGGAGTACGGCAACAGCACTGCATCAAGAATTTTACAGCTTGTTGAAGAAGCGTCCGCACGCAAAGGGCAAAAGGAAAAGCTGATTACACGCTTTGCATCAATCTACACACCGATTGTAATTATCATCGCCGCCGCAATTGCGTTTATTCCTCCCCTGCTCGGTCTCGGCGAGTTCAGTGAATGGATTTACAGGGCGCTTGTCTGCCTTGTTGCATCCTGCCCCTGCGCCATTGTTATCTCCGTTCCGCTCTCCTACTATTCGGGAATCGGGGCGGCATCCAAAATCGGCGTTCTGATTAAGGGAGGAAAATATATTGAGGCTCTCGCAAAGGCTGACTCGTTTGTATTCGACAAAACAGGAACGCTGACAAGCGGAAAGCTTGAAGTGGAAAGCATAACAACCTTTGGCGGCTACGACAAAAACGAGGTTCTTGCGCTTGCCGCCGCCTGTGAAAAGCACTCCGTTCACCCTGTTGCAACTGCGATTAAGAAAAGAGCCGAGAATCTTAAACTCCCACAGCTTTCCGACTACAGTGAATCGGCAGGTCACGGCACAAGCGCAGTTTTCAACGGCAAAAAGCTTGAATGCGGAGGAATAAAAATCCTCAATGACGAGCAGAAAAAGCTTGCAGGCAACGCATCTGTTTTTGTCGTATATGACGGAGAGCTTATAGGCGCATTGAGCGTGAGCGACACCGTAAGAGCTGAATCACAGGAAGTTATTTCAAAGCTGAAAAAGCTCGGCGTTAAGAACACCGTAATGCTCACAGGCGACTCAAAGAGCAACGCCGATATGGTAAGCGAAAAGCTCGGACTTGACAAGTGCTATTCCAATCTTCTGCCGAGTGACAAGCTTGACAAGGTTGAAGAAATTAAAACACATTCAAAGGCGGTCTGCTTTGTCGGTGACGGAATCAACGACGCTCCCGTGCTGTCGGCAAGCGACTGCGGAATTGCAATGGGACTTGGCAGTGAGGCGGCTATTGAAGCCTCCGACGCTGTTCTTTCTTCGGGCAGCCTTGTAAAGCTCCCTGATGCTATTAAGCTTTCACGCAAGGTTATGAGAACAGTCAGGACAAACATAATTTTTGCTCTCACAGTAAAGGCGGCTGTAATTATCCTTGCCGCATTCGGAGTTGCGTCAATGTGGATGTCTGTAATTGCAGATACAGGCGTAAGCGTTGCATGCGTACTGTACGCCGCAAGGCTTTTAAAATCAAAATAGTTTCTCTTGACTAACCGACGTTTGCCGTATAAAATAGCTTATTAGAGCATAAAACCAGCAGGCATATTATGGTAATATGACCTGATTCTAAAAAGTAAGCGGTGTTTGTTTTGATAAAGCTATTGACAAGGCTGTTTGTAAAAAACAGCGAAGATATTAAAAATCCCGAGGTTCGTTCTGCATACGGCAATATGTCGGGCATTGTGGGAATTTTCCTCAACCTCTGCCTTTTTGCCGCCAAGCTGACGGCAGGAATTGTATCGGCATCAATTTCCGTAGTTGCCGACGCTTTCAACAACCTTTCAGATGCAGGAAGCTCGGTTGTAACATTTCTCGGCTTCAAGCTTGCAAGCCGTCCTGCCGACAAGGAGCATCCCTTCGGTCACGGAAGATACGAATACGTTGCAGGTCTGGGCATTTCCGTTGTTATTCTGCTTGTCGGAATCGAACTTCTGAAAAGCTCAATCGGCAAGATTTTCTCACCCGACTCCTCAACCGAAATAACGCTCGTTTCGGCTTGTATTCTTATCGCCTCGGTTGCAGTAAAGCTCTGGATGTTCTTCTTTAATAAAATTCTTTCAAAGAAAATTAGTTCCTCTGCACTCAAGGCTACCTCTCTTGATTCGCTGACCGACTGCGTTGCAACTACGATTGTGCTTGTCGGTCTTGTGATTTCAAACCTTACGGGACTTATGATTGACGGCTACCTCGGTGCGGCGGTTGCAATATTCATTCTGTTTACGGGTGTAAGCACGTTTAAGGAAAGCCTTTCTCCCCTGCTCGGCAATCCGCCCGACGCTGAATTTGTAAGCGATATTAAGGACACTGTAATGCAGGACGATATGATTGTTGGCATACACGATTTAATTGTTCACGATTACGGTCCGGGAAGATGTATAATCTCGCTCCACGCTGAAATTCCGAGCAACGAGGATATTTTAAAGGCTCACGATTCCATTGATTTGATTGAAAAA
This sequence comes from Ruminococcaceae bacterium UBA7147, assembly GCA_002491825.1. Lineage (GTDB taxonomy): Bacteria > Bacillota > Clostridia > Oscillospirales > Acutalibacteraceae > Ruminococcoides. The sequence goes on along the minus strand of DKWR01000062.1, from coordinate 6,230 downwards.
ACGCTTGAGCGGAAGTTCAACTGTATGGCTACAATCCATATGGACCCGATTGCCACCGACGATGAGTACACTTTGAATTTAAAAGACAAAATATATAGGGAATTATGCGGTGAAAACAGCGGATTTTCAATACACGATTTCAGAGTTGTAAGGGGTGACACGCACACAAACGTGATTTTTGACCTTGTTGTGCCGCACGGAATTAAGCAGAGCAATGACGAAATCCGCAAAACTGCAAAAGAAAAAATCCGCACGATTGACCCGAAGCTAATTCCCGTTATGCATATTGAAAAATCATTTACTGAATAATAAATAAAAGACTGTCATAAAGTAAAATGCTCTATGACAACCTTTTTTAGTGTGGAATGTGGAGTGTGGAGTTAAAGGTCGCTTCGCTCCGAATTTGTAATAGTGCGTGTTGTTTGGAAAAGTTTGTTTGCTAAACAAGTTTTGATAAACTGGTAACGTTTTGTTTTTCAGTGTAGTTATTACAGTGGTGATCCCTGCAAATATATTATAACGCCACCTAACTATATATCAATCTATAATTCGGGCATCCGTTTTTACCCGAATATTCGACTTTTCCACTCGAATTGCCCGCAGAGGCACTCGGCTTATTTTATTGCCGCAAATCCTATGCATTCTCCGCCTGTGTGCGCCGTTACTGCACTGCCGATTTGAAAGCACCACGACTTTTTAAATCCCATTCTGTGCGCCTGACGTTTAAGCGAAAACAAAAGTCCCTTGTTGATTTTATACCCGTAGCCGATTATGATAAAATCCTTTGACGGCTTATTCCTGCTGACAAAATCCGACATAAGGCTGTCTGCTATTCTGTAAAGACTTCCTCTGTACTTTTTGCCGCTTTCAAGCACACCGTTTTCAATTGAAATGCAGGGCTTTATGTTCAGCATTGACGCTCCTAAATGCGTAATTCCCGATATTCTTCCGCCTGCTTTCAGATAATCAAGGCTGTCGGGCACAAACGAACAACAGACTTTTTTTCTCTGACTGCAAATTATTGACACGCACTCGTTAAGCGAATGGCTTTTGCCTAATCTGCCGACGATTTCACAAGCCTTTATTATCAGCGCACCTGCACCGATTGAGCCGCTCTGGGAATCTATCACCTGCAATCTTGACGGTGGAAACTCCTTTGACGCTATTACGGCGTTCTGATACGACACTGAAAGCTTTGACGAATAGGCAATATGGATTATTCTGCAATCGGGATATTTTCGGAAAATTTTTCTGAAATGTGCCGAATATTCCCCTAAATTTGGGGCTGAGGTTACGGGCAGCTTGCCTGACTCTTTAAAAAAGCGTTCTGCCTCTGCTACGTCAAATTCGCCGTCAAAAAACATTTTTTTGCCGAATGTTATGTGCATAGGCAGTATCTCAATGCAGTTCGGAACGCTTATTTTCCATGGCAGGTCAGAGCCGCTTTCAGTTGAAATAATTATTCTGCTCAAACAAATTTCCTCCGTTAAGTAAATGTAAACAAAGCGCCCCCAACCTTTGCGGTTGAGGGTACTTCGGCAATCCGAGATTTGCTCGGGTTGAAAGTCGGCAATTTTTCCTTAATCACTGACAGCCGCTTTTTGCCACAAAGCTCTGGCAGTCTGTGCACTGACAAACCGTCGGGTTTGCCTCGTGAGTACCCACCTTGATTGACTCAAGCGAGCAGAAGTTCTTTGTGCTGTTGTGATTTTTACAGTTTGTTACGGTGCAGGCAATGCTCTGATTTGCATATGAATTGTCTGTCATTTTTCTTCACCTCATTAAATTTTGTGCGGTATTACCGCTTGACAATACCGCACATTCGCACGGTGCTGTCCATATTATTTTACATATCTTTATTCAATTTATACGCACCGATTTCAATTTTTATAATAAAATGTATTGAGGTGAATTGCATATGGATGTTCTGTCAGCTGTCATTCTGGTTGTTTTTGCCGTAATCGGCGTTATTTCGGTTGTGCGTGACCTGACGTGCTTTCTGTTCAGATACAAAAACGACAATTCGGTGATGTTTGTCACGCCGATAAACGGAAAGTGTGACGACGCCGAGCTTATTCTGCGAAGCGCTGTCGCAAAGGTCAGATGGGTAAGCCGCGGCAAGCACAATTATGTAATCTGCCTCGACTGCGATATGGACGATGAAACAAGGCAGATTTGCGAAAAAGTCTGTGAGGAATACGGCTTTGCAAAGCTTATGAGCAAAAATGAATTTTTAGAAATGATGAAATAATTTTGTAAATTTATTAATCAGAAAAAACTGCCCCGAAAGCAATTTTCAGGGCAGTTTTATTTTGTAGCGATTGATTTATTTTATGCGCTGTGATAAAATTAATTTTAGATTGCAGACGCAAAAAGCTCAAAAATAAAAGTAAAATTACTGCTTTTTGCGGATAAGGATAATCGGGGTTGTCTGCTGTCCCTGACCGCAGGGATTGTCAGCGATAAGTCCGAGAAGTTCCTCTTCCGAAAGGGTTATGTCGGAAGAATAACCGAGAATTTCCTGTCCAAGATCGTTAGCGTCAACTATCATACAACTCATACCGAGCTTTTCTTTTATTTCATCGCAAACGCCCGACGGATTTTCGGGATTTTCAATGCCGATGTCACGGTATTCGCTCCAGACGTGGTCGTAAAAGCCGTCAAGTCCTGCTACGTCCTTTCCGACGATTTCATAGAAAACGCCCTTTTTGCCGAACAGCTTGCAGACTCCGCCTGCAAAGCTTGCCCAGAGGACTTTAGGAAGACCTGCTTTTGTTATTGCATACTGCATTTTAATTGTTTCGCCAACGCCGACGCCTGTGTCGGGATGTGAAGCGAACTTTGAAAGAAACTTTGCCCAGAAGCCGATTTTTAAGTCCTCACGCTTTACAACTCTGTTCTGGCAGAGTGCGATAATCTTTTCGCTTGAGGAAACAATATCTCCCTCCTGATAGAGCGGAGAAACGTATTTTTTGAAAATTTCAATGTAATCTTCGCCCTGCTTTACAAAATGTGTTTTGATAGCATGGCGCATATATGTAGTGCCGTTTACGGTAATTTCTACATTCTTACCCTCGTTTGCAACAAATTCCATTGCTATAACCTCCAAAGCTTTTGCTTTATTTATCTCCTTTTATTATATAGGATTTTGCTTTAATTATCAACTGTAAGTTTTAATATAGAATTTTTTATTTTAAGGAAGATTTTTATGGATAACGAAAATCTGCTCCAGCTCGAGGGAGCTGTTGAAAATATAGTTTACAGAAACGAAGAAAACGGCTATACCGTCATTGAAATTTCCGACGGTGACGATTACATTACCGCTGTCGGAATTATGCCGCAGGCAAACGTCGGCGATACCGTAAAGCTGACGGGAATTTACACAAATCACCGCAACTACGGCAGACAATTTTCTGCGCAAATTTGCGAAATCTGCCGACCTACCGAAAGCGCCGACATTCTGCGTTATCTTTCTTCGGGCGCAATCAAGGGAATCGGTGCGTCTACTGCTCAAAGGCTTGTTTCCGAATTTGGCGAGGCTACCCTTGACGTGATGGAAACACAGCCCGAGCGTGTTGCCTTAATCAAGGGAATTTCCAAAACCAAGGCGCTTGATTTTGCAAATCAGCTGAAAACAAACACCGGTGTGAGAACGCTTATGCTCTATCTCGGCGAATACGGCATTTCAAACACCTCTGCCGTAAAAATCTACAACGCTTTAGGCTCGGGGTGCGTTGACAGAATCAGGGAGAATCCATATATTCTTTGTCAGGGCGACTTCGGCGTTTCGTTTGAAAGCGCAGATTTTATTGCAAAAAAAGAGAGCCTTGAGCCAGAAAGCGGAGTAAGACTTCGTGCGGGAATTACATATATTCTGCGCCACAACGAGCGCAACGGTCACACCTGTCTGCCGAAAGAAAAGCTGATTGCAATATCAGCCGATTTCTTAAACGTCGGAGTTGACAGAATAAACGACTGTATGGAGGAAATGCTGTTTGACCGAACGCTAATCGGCGAAACCTTTGATGAAACCGAATTTGTATTCACTCCACAGCTGCACTTAAGCGAAATGTACGTTTCTTCAAGAATAAAAATGCTCCTGAAATTTCCGGCCGAAAAAATCAAAGACATTGACAGGGAAATTGAAAACTGCGAAAAAACCGACGGAATAACCTATGCAGATTTGCAGAAACAGGCGATAAATTCGGCTCTTACAGAGGGTATGCTTGTGCTTACGGGAGGCCCCGGAACAGGCAAAACAACAACCCTCAACGCTATAATCAAGATACTAAAGGACAAGGGCAAAAAGGTTTTGCTTTCTGCTCCTACGGGACGTGCGGCACAGCGTATGAGCGAGCTTACGGGTGATGAAGCAAAAACTCTGCACCGTCTGCTTGAAGTAAGCTGGGACAAGCACGACAACCCCGTTTTCAACAAAAACGAACGCAATCAGCTTAAGTGTGACGCACTGATTGTTGACGAGGTTTCAATGGTTGACACCTTTATTTTTGAAAGCGTTATGCGTGCTCTCCCTCTCGGGTGCAGACTTGTGCTTGTAGGCGACTCCGACCAGCTTCCGTCTGTCGGACCGGGAAACGTTCTCGGCGACCTTATCGACAGCGGAATTATTCCCGTTGTAAGGCTAAACGAAATTTTCAGGCAGGCACAGCAAAGTCTTATCGTCACCAATGCGCATAAGATTGTGAACGGTGAGATGCCTGTTCTGAGTAATACCGACAAGGATTTCTTTTTTCTTCAAAGGAATAATAAAACAGATGTCACGAATGTTATTATTGATTTGTGCGTAAACAGACTTCCCAAAGCCTACGGCTACTCTGCCTTTGACAATATTCAGGTACTTTCCCCCTCAAAAAAGGGTGAGTTAGGAACGGCAGAGCTGAATTTCAAGTTACAGAACGCCCTCAATCCAAAGAGTGACGACAAACAGGAGGTCACCATAGGCTCAAAGACCTTTCGCACAGGCGACAAGGTTATGCAGATTAAAAACAACTACGACATCCGCTGGTTCAAGGACAACGGCGAAACAGGCGAGGGTATTTTCAACGGCGATATCGGCATAATAGAAAAGATTGACAAAAAGGTAAAAATTATCAAAATCAGTTTTTACGATAAGACAGCCGCATATACATATGAGAGTGCATCCGATCTCGACTTTGCTTATGCCGTAACTGTGCACAAAAGTCAGGGCAACGAATTTGACGCTGTAATTATCCCGATGTTTCAGGGACCGCCGCAGCTTTACTACAGAAATCTGCTCTACACCGCCGTTACAAGGGCAAAGAAAACTCTTATACTCGTCGGCAACCCGCACACCGTTGAATATATGGTAAACAATAACCGCCGTACAAAGCGCTACAGCGGACTAAAGGAATTTTTACTGCGTGATGACGGACTTTATTGATAAACTGAAAGAAAACGTAAAGGACATTTTATTTCCCGTAAGATGCCCCTACTGCGAAACTGTAATTCACAAAACCGAATACGCCTGCGAAAGCTGTAAAAAGCAGTTTCCCTCCCCTGCTATTATTAAACACGCTGTCGGGGGATACAAATGCACCTCGCCTTTTCCGTATGACGGTATTTTCAAAAAGGCGGTAAAGAGGTTCAAGTTCGGCAACAAGGGCGGCTATGCAAAACAGCTTGCGTTTCCGATGGTGCAGAGTATTCTTGAAAGCTATCAGGGCGTTAATTTTGATTTAATAACTTGCGTGCCGATGCACAAAAACCGCCTTGTCGACAGAGGCTACAATCAGGCTGAACTGCTTGCAAAGGAATGCGCAACAATTATGAACATACCGTACCTTGACACGCTTGAAAAATTCAGGGAAAACCGTGAACAGCACAGCATAAAGGCAAGTGAAAGAGCCAAAAATGTCAAGGGAGTTTACAGGATAATTGACAAGGAGCTTGTCAGGGATAAAAAAATTCTGATTATTGACGACATAATCACAACAGGCAACACACTCGGCGAATGTTCGGGAATGCTTGTAAAAAGCGGTTGCAATTCGGTAGATTGTGCCGTTTTGTGCTCGGTAATTATGAGCTGACTGCTCTTGAAATACAAAGAGTACTGTTATATAATGTGATTATCATTTCAAGTAATATAAACTATAATTTGCCGAGTGCCTCGGCAGGCAAATCGAGTGGAAAAGTCAGTTTTGGACAAAATTGTAGCCCGAATTTTAAGTAGATATATAGGCAACGTTTCG
>DKWR01000027.1:5915-11061 GCA_002491825.1 Ruminococcaceae bacterium UBA7147 | reverse complement strand
TCCACACTAAATTATAGTTTAGCTCGCTAAAAGTGATAATCACAATTTATTTTTCCGGAGGTGTTACTGTTTGGAAAATATGATTAAAAAGATTGTTGACGCTGACAACGAAGCAAAGGCAATGGAGGAAAACGCCCTTAAAGAAAAGGAAGATCTGTCAAAAAAGATTGATGAGGAAACGAAGAAAATCTACGACAGCTATATGAATGACGCCCTCGAAACCGTTAAGCGCAACGATTCTTTGGAGGAAAAGAAAGCCGAAAAGCTCTGGGAGGAAATTCAGAACAAACAGAAATCGGCTCATATCAAGCTGCAGTCAGACTACGAGCAAAACTGCGACAAGTGGGTTGACGCAATAGTAAGCCGCACGCTTGAATAATCAAAAACAATTTTTATCGGGAGGTGTGTGCAGATTATGTCAAACACTTCTTTCGCCGTTCTGACAAAGGCAAGGGCAAAATTCGGCAAACGACTTACCGAAAAGGACTACACCGGTTTGCTTGCCTGCCAGAACGTAGCAGAGGTTATGTCATATTTAAAATCATATACACACTATTCGGCGGCGCTTCGTGACATTAACGAAAGAGATGTCCACAGAGGACGGCTTGAAGCAATGTTAAGGCAAAATCTTTTTTACGAATTTGATTCGCTTTGCAGGTACGATTCAAGCGTAAGCTCGGGATTTTCTCAATATGTTATCGAAACAATTGAGGTTGAGCAGATTATAAGATTCTTAATTCTGCTTAATTCCAATTCAACCGAAAAATTTATCTATCAGTTCCCCGCATACTTTTCAAAGCACACGGAAATTGATATTGACAGGCTTGCAAACGCAAAGAACTATGAAGAATTTTTAAAAGTGCTTTCAGACTCTCCGTTTTATGAAATACTCAAGAGCTGTTCTCCTGACGAAAAAGGACGACTTCATATTTCCGAAATAGAAAACAAGCTTTATGATTTTGTTTTTGCAAATCTGCTTAACATAATCAAGAAAAACACAAAAGGCAGAGAAAGACAGGAGCTTACCTCGTTTTTCCTTACCATAAACGATTATAATATTTTTTCAAGGATTTTAAGACTTAAAAAGTATTACAATCTCTCCCCCGACGCTATCAAATCAAATATTCTTCTCAAATACTCGGACATCAGTCCGAAGGCGATTGATATGATGTGCAGGGCGGAGTCCTCGGCTGAGGTCTTTTCGATTATGCAGTCAACGCACAACGGCAAGCTGATTGACAAAATCGGCTACGTTTATGCGAGCGACATCAGTCCGAGAGTTAAGTACAGACTGGCAAGAAAGAATATGCATTTTTCCAACAACCCGTCTGTAGTTATGCTGTCTTATATGTTTATTTCCGAAATTGAGCTGATGAACGTTGTCAGCCTGATTGAGGGAGTAAGATATAAACTTGATACTAAACTAATACAGTCATTGCTTATCTACTGATTAAGCTTGACTCTCATAAAGAGGTGATTTTACTTGGCTGTATCAACCATGCAGGCCGTAAACGTCATCGGCGTTGTTGACGACATTGACGACGTTATTTCGGTTCTTGGTGAATCGGGTGTGTTTCATCCCGACGATGTTCCTGCTTTTTACAGTGACACAAAGAATTTTACACACCTTCAGACAAAAAACATCTACGCTGAACCCCTCACCAACCTTAAAGCTTCAATAGGACTTACAAAGCGTAAATTTCCGCTGATTGACGTAAGCGACTTTAACCCGAGCTTTAAGGAAATGGAAATTTTTGCTAATAACACTGCAAAAGAAATTGATGCTCTCGTAGACGACAGGGAGTTTATTAACGAACAGCTTATTGAAGCAAAGGAAAGCCTTAACGACACAAAGCATTTTGTCGGACTGGGTGTTGAAACCGAAAAGCTTCTGACGCTGAAATACCTTAAAACCCGTTTCGGCAGACTTCCGAAGGAAAGCTACGAAAAGCTTTCTGCCTACAAGGACAATCCCTATGTTGATTTTACAATATGCACTGAAGATAAATCGCATTACTGGGGCGTTTATTTTGCTCCGGTTAATAATTGCGGTGAAATCGACAGGATTTTTTCGGGACTGTACTTTGAAAAATGCGATGTTTTAGGCGTAAACGATACTCCGAGAGTGCATCTTCAGAAGCTTCAGGAGCTTGTTCCAAAGCTTGAGGCAAAGCTTGCAGATGCACAAAAAAGACTTGACAGCTATCTTGATATGCATGCCGAACGTATAACAAGGTATCTTTCAAAGCTTGAAGAACTCTATCTTTACGCAAAAATACGCACAAAGGCACTGCAATACAACAGAAGCTTTATCATTGTCGGCTGGGTTCCTACGGAATTTGCAAAGCCGCTTAAGCGCAGGCTGAAAAAAATCAGCAGTGTAAGCGTTGAGCTTTCGGACGCTAAAAAGGAAATTGAAAAATCTCCGCCGGTAAAACTCAAAAACTGCTTCCTTGCAAAGCCGTTTGAGTTCTACACAGAAATGTACGGCGTTCCGAAATACAACGAAATTGACCCGTCGCTGTTTATTGCAATAACCTATATCATAATTTTCGGAATTATGTTTGCCGACTTGGGACAGGGAATCTGCCTGTCAATCGCAGGACTTCTTATGTGGAAGCTTAAGAAAATGAAAATCGGCAAAATCCTGTTCCCCTGCGGAATTTCATCGGCTGTGTTCGGTACTTTCTTCGGAAGCGTTTTCGGCTTTGAGCATCTGCTTGACCCGATGTACAAGGCGCTTTTCGGACTTGAAGAAAAGCCGTTTGAGGTTATGGCGTCGCAGAACACCAACACAATAATTATGTCGGCTATCGGCATAGGCGTTCTGCTGTTGATAATAGCAATGATTCTTAATGTTTACACCTCAATCAGACAGAAAAATTACGGACGAGCGCTGTTCAGTACAAGCGGAGTAGCAGGAATTATTTTCTACGGCTCGGTTGTATTCGGACTTGTAGGACAGCTGTTCCTCGGACTTAACATTCTCACTCTCCCCTATGTACTGTGTCTGATTGTTCTTCCGTTTATCCTTATCTTCTTCGGCGAACCGCTTACAAATCTCGTAAACGGCGAGCAGGACTGGAAGCCCGAAAGCTGGGGCGGATATATCGTTGAAAATCTTTTTGAGTCCATTGAGGTTATTTTAAGCTATGTCACAAACACAATGAGCTTCCTGCGTGTAGGCGCATTCGTTCTTGTTCACGCAGGTATGATGATGGTTGTGTTTGTGCTTGCAGAAACCGTCGGCGGAGTCGGCTACTGGCCGATTGTCGTTTTCGGAAACGCACTTGTTATGGTTCTTGAGGCTTTGCTTGTTGCAATTCAGGTGCTTCGTCTTGAATACTACGAAATGTTCAGCCGTTTCTACTCGGGCGAAGGCAGACCTTACGAGCCTGTTAAATTAATAACAGAATAATTTTTTGGAGGAATTTACTATGTTACTTTTCAATTCATTAATGCTCGCACTTCCTGTTGTATTTCTTATTGTTTCTGTAATCATTTCCGTAAAGGCTTTTGAAAAAGGTAAAAGCAGAAAGAAAACTGTTTTAATGCAGCTTGCTTCTTTTGCCGCAGTATTTGCAATTTGTTTTGTTTGTCCCTTGGTTGCAGGCGCAGCTACAGAGGACGCCGCTTCTGCTTCGGCTGCTGCAAGCGGTATGGCTTACATCGGCGCAGCAGTTGCAACAGGTCTTTCCTGCATCGGCGGCGGTATTGCCGTTGGTAACGCAGCTCCAGCCGCAATCGGCGCAACAAGCGAAGACCCCAAGGCATTCGGTAAGGCTATCATCTTCGTTGCTCTCGGCGAAGGTATTGCACTCTACGGTATGCTTATTTCAATTATGATTATCTCCTCAGTCGGCTGATAAATCCGACCTGAAAAGGATTTGATACTATGAAATTTTTTCTTATAAGTGATAATGTTGATACAAAAATGGGTATGCGTTTTGCAGGCATTGAGGGCGTTGTCGTTCACGAAGAGGATGACGTACGCCGTGAGCTTACAAACGCAATGAACAGAGAGGACATTGCCGTTATTCTTATGACGGAGCATCTTGTTGCTCTCTGTCCCGACCTTGTATATGAGCTTAAGCTGAACCGAAAGCAGCCGCTTATTGTTGAAATTCCCGACCGTCACGGCAACGGAAGAACAAAGGACAGTATTACAAAATACGTTCAGGACGCTATCGGAGTTAAGCTCTGATTATCACTAATTGATTTGCTAAAGAGGTTATATATATGAATAAAACCGCAAAAACGGATAACTTTCTTAAAGCCATAAAAAAGTACGCTGACGAACAGAGAAACGCCATGCGTACCGAGGTTGAGCAGTTAAAAGAGGAAAAAATCAAGGAAGCCGAGAAAAAGGCAAAGTACGACAGTGAAAAGCTTATCAAGGATAAGCTTGAAGCCAAGCGCAACGAGGAAACCTCAAGACTTGCAAAGCTTACGCAGGAGGGACAGAAAAAGCTCTTTCTTGAAAGAGCCGAAATGACCGACAGCGTATTTAAGAAAGCGGAAGAAAAGCTGATTGAATACACCAAAACAGCCGAGTATTCCGAAAAGCTTCTGGAAAGTGCAAAAAATATTGCCGCTCTTTTCGGCAGTGAAAGCTGTACTCTTTACTTAAACGAAAAGGATATGGACTTTGCCGACAGACTTAAAACACTTTTTATCGGTGAAACAGAGGTTTGTACCGATAAGACAATCAAAATCGGCGGCTTAAAGGGTTACTGCAAGGCGTTAAGCATTGTTGCTGACGAAACACTTGACAGCAAGCTCGGTGCACAGAGAGAATGGTTTATCGAAAATTCAGGACTCAGCGTGCTTTAACTGTTAATTTCAACCGAAAGAGATGGTAATATAAATGGAAAACAACAATGTTATATACGGAATTAACGGTCCTGTTGTTACCGTAAAGCAAGCCGACTGCTTTGAGATGATGGAAATGGTTCACGTCGGAGAGCAGAATCTTGTCGGCGAGGTTATCGGTATCACCGATGATTTTACCACCATTCAGGTTTACGAGGAAACAACAGGTCTTAAACCCGGCGACCCCGTAAGGGGTACGGGAGCACCGATGAACGTGCTTTTGGGACCGGGTATTATTGACAATATATTTGACGGAATTGAACGTCCCTTAAAG
>DKWR01000027.1:0-5607 GCA_002491825.1 Ruminococcaceae bacterium UBA7147 | reverse complement strand
AGCAGTCGGGTGCATTTATTAACCGTGGTGCTTCCGTATCCTCGCTTGACGAAAATAAGCTGTGGAACGTCACAATGAAGGTTAAGGTCGGCGACAGACTTGAGGGCGGTCAGATTTACGCAACCCTCCCGGAAACTCCGATTATAGAGCACAGACTAATGGTACATCCCGAGCTTTCAGGCGTTGTAACAAAGGTTATGCCCGACGGTGACTACAAGTTGTTTGATACGGTAGTTGTAATCAAGGACAACGAGGGCACAGAGCACAACCTTACGCTCTGTCAGAAGTGGCCTATCAGAACTTCACGTCCTGTCAAAAACCGCCTTACTTCTTCCGTTCCGCTTATCACAGGCCAGCGTGTAATTGACACGCTTTTCCCGATTGCAAAGGGCGGCACAGCTGCAATCCCCGGTGGATTCGGAACAGGAAAAACTATGACGCAGCACCAGCTTGCAAAGTGGTGCGACGCTGATATTATTATTTACGTCGGCTGTGGTGAGCGTGGCAACGAGATGAGCCAGGTACTTGAGGAATTTTCGGAGCTTATCGACCCGAAGTCACAGCGTCCTATGACCGACAGAACGGTACTTATCGCAAACACCTCAAATATGCCTGTTGCGGCTCGTGAGGCTTCAATTTACACAGGCATCACGCTTGGCGAATACTACAGAGATATGGGCTATCACGTTGCTATGATGGCTGATTCAACCTCACGTTGGGCAGAGGCTCTGCGTGAAATCTCGGGCAGACTTGAAGAAATGCCCGCCGAAGAAGGCTTCCCTGCTTATCTTCCCTCTCGTCTTGCCGAATTCTATGAAAGAGGCGGACGTGCAGACGTATTAAGCGGCGGCGAAGGCTCGGTAACGCTTATCGGCGCAGTTTCTCCGCAAGGCTCTGACTTTTCGGAGCCTGTTACGCAGAACACAAAGCGTTTCACACGCTGTTTCTGGGCGCTCGACAAGGCACTTGCTTATTCAAGACACTACCCTGCAATCAACTGGATGCAGAGCTACAGCGAATATTTCAACGACCTTGACCCTTGGTTCAAGGAAAACCTCGGCGAGGACTTTGTTGAATACCGCAACAGAATAAGCGCACTTTTGCAGGAAGAAAGCTCGCTTATGGAAATCGTAAAGCTTATCGGCTCGGACGTTCTTCCCGACGACCAGAAGCTTGTAATTGAAACTGCAAGAGTTATCAGAGTTGGATTTTTACAGCAGAACGCTTTTCACGCTGACGATACGTTTGTTCCGCTTGAAAAGCAAAAGCTTATGATGAAAACAATACTTCACCTTTACAAAAAAGCAAAGGAAATTGTTGCAAAGGAAATTCCGCTTTCAAAGGTTCTGAATCTCGGACTGTTTGACAAGCTGACAAAGATGAAGTACGACATTCCGAACAGCAAGCCTGAAATGTTCGACGATTACATCAAGGAAATCGACGAAAAGCTTGCTTCACTGCTTAAATAAGGAGGAAACGCACAATGATAATAAATTATGTAGGCGTAAAGGAAATCAACGGCTCGCTTATCGTAATGGACGGCGTTAAGGGCGTTTCCAATGAAGAAATCGTAGACATCCGCCTTGAGAACGGCACAACCCGACAGGGACGTGTTGTTCAGATTGAGGGCGAAAGAATTGTTGTTCAGGTTTTTGAGGGTACAAGAAGAATCAGTCTTAAAAACACAAGAACTACTCTTACGGGACATCCTATGGAAATGCCGCTCTCGCCTGAAATTATCGGACGAGTGCTTGACGGTGCAGGCAGACCGATTGACGGACTGGGCGATATTTTCCCCGTAAAGCGTGAAAACATCAACGGCACTCCGATTAACCCTGTTTCACGAGTATATCCGAAGAACTACATCAACACAGGTATCTCGACAATTGACACGCTTATGACGCTTATCAGAGGTCAGAAGCTTCCGATTTTCTCGGGAACAGGTATGTCGCACAACGATTTAGCCGTACAGATTGTACGTCAGGCAAAAATCAGCGGTGCAGACAGCACAAACTTCGGCGTCGTCTTTGCCGCAATGGGCGTTCAGAAGGACGTTGCCGAATATTTCAGAAGAAGCTTTGAGGAAAGCGGCGTTCTTTCAAGAGTTGTTATGCTCTTAAACCTTTCAAACGACCCGATTATAGAAAGAACTCTTACCCCGAGATGTGCGCTCACAATTGCAGAATATCTTGCTTTTGAGCTTGATATGCACATTCTTGTAATTATGACCGATATGACCTCCTATGCCGAGGCTCTGCGTGAGTTCTCCTCGTCAAAGGGTGAAATCCCCGGACGTAAGGGCTACCCCGGTTATCTTTATTCAGACCTTGCTTCTCTTTACGAGCGTGCCGGTATGATTAAGGGACATCCCGGCTCGGTAACGCAGATTCCGATTCTCACAATGCCCAACGATGATATTACTAATCCTATCCCCGATCTTACCGGATATATCACAGAGGGTCAGATAGTTCTTGACCGTTCCTTGCAGGGACAGGGGCTTTATCCGCCTGTCAGCGTTCTTCCGTCGCTTTCACGTCTTATGAAGGACGGTATCGGCGAGGGCTACACAAGAGGAGACCACCAGTCGCTTGCAAACCAGCTTTTTGCATCTTACGCAAAGGTTATTGACGCAAGGTCACTTGCTTCCGTTATCGGCGAAGAGGAGCTTTCCCCCACCGACAAGAAGTACATTGAGTTTGGTAAGCTGTTCGAGGCGAAGTTTGTAAATCAGGGCTTTAACGAGAACAGAAGCATTGAACAGAGCCTTGACCTCGGCTGGGAATTGCTTTCAACACTTCCGAGAGCAGAGCTTGACCGTGTTGACGACGCTATACTTGACAAGTACTACAAAGGCTGAGCCGTAAGGAAAGGAGTACAGTTGTATGGCAGTACAGGCAGTACCCACCAAGGGTAATTTGATGAACACCAAAAAGTCGCTTGCTCTGGCAAAAATCGGATACGAACTGCTCGACAGAAAGCGCAATATTCTTATCCGTGAGATGATGACGCTGATTGACCACGCAAACGCTATTCAGCAGAAGATTGACAGCGCTTACGAGGAAGCCTACATTGCTTTGCAGACAGCCAACGTAACAAACGGCTTTTGCGAAGACATTTCAAACTCTATCCCCTATGAGGACAGCCTAAAGCTCGACTCTCGCAGCGTAATGGGCGTTGAAATTCCGATTCTCACAATCGGAGAGCATCAGCAGCACGACTTTCTTCACTACGGTTTAAGGACTACAAACTCCGCAATTGACAAGGTTTACAACAAATTTTCGGAGGTTAAGTACCTGACCGTAGAGCTTGCCGAAATTGAAAACAGCGTTTACAGACTTGCCGATTCTATCAAGAAAACGCAGAAACGTGCAAACGCTCTGAAAAATATTATGATACCGAAGTTTGAAGAAACGGTAAAGTTTATTTCAGACGCACTTGACGAAAAAGACAGAGAGGAATTCAGCCGTCTTAAAGTAATCAAGAAGAAAAAGCAGAAGGACGCCGCTTTCAAAAAGGCAAAGGAAGAAAATCAGGAACAATCGGCTTAAAAAATTATATATACACAAAAAAGGGACATCGTTTGATGTCCCTTTTTCGTTTACATTCAGTATTGTCGTATGTTTTACTAACCCTTGTCTTTTGAATAATACTCAATGCACTTCAGCACAGCCTCTTGTGCGTCGTCATCGGCAATGTAAATATCGGGTTCAAGACCGTAAACGTCAAAGTCTTTGTCAAGTCCTGTTACAGCAGATATTGAAAAAGTGAACGTAGTCTTGCTGTTGGGCAGTGCCAAAGGAAGTACACTTCCGAAATGAATACAGCCGTTTGTGTTTGTTCCGACAGACACAACATTTTCTACATTGTCAAGCATCATCAGGAATGCTTCCCCGGCAGAATAATTGTGTTTACTTTGCAAAACAAAAAGCGTATTCGGGTTGCTGATAATTTCATCGGGTTTACAATTCAAAACTCCGTTTGCTTTCCTCACACCTTGGAAATCATCAAATTCATTCTCAAGATTTGTGTATACGTCCATCAGCTCGCTGTTTTCTTTAACAATGTCGAAAGTATCGAGCGGTTCGTTTGGTCGCAGTTCGCCGTTAAGCTTTTCAATACGCTCAAATTTATCGTCCTTGAATGTATAGACGGTATTGCTGAAATCAGCAATTTTGCCTGTGTAACCGTAAATCCAGAACATATCAATCTCGGGCAAGCCTCCGTCGTTTTCACGCAAATCAAGAATTGAATTATCGTAACCTGCAAGCTTCTTCGAATCGTTTAGAAAATTATTTATTTCTCCGATTGAGCTTTCGCTCGCTGTCATATCCGCTAATGAGGAAATCGCAACGCCATTTTCCTCACTGAATTTTGCCTGTGCCGACTGGTCGCCGCCTACCTCGCTGATAATCCAGTCAAGCTTGATTTCTTCTTTTTTATCTCCGTTTTCAAGCTGTACGGAAGTCGGCAGACTTTCCTTTTCTTCATCTGTAACGACAGCGAACATACCGTAAACAAGCTCGCCGCTTTCGCCGATTGTCAGCTTCATATATTTTTCCGTTTCAGCAGGAAGATACCAGAAAGCATCGTCAATCTCTGTGCAATATCTGTTATCCTCCGTCATTTTAAACTCACGCTTTTCACTCTCGTAATAAGTATGAGCTTCTTCAAAAGCCTGTTTTCCGAGCATCATAAAATGGCTGTCCTTTACGAAACCGAGTGATTGCATAATAACTCCGGCAAGCTCCTCCTGATTGAGCTTATTCTTTGAAAAGCTGTCGATATTGCTTTTTATTTCTTTTTCAGCTTTGCCAAAAGCCTCGTCACCGCCGAAATATGTATATCCTGCGTACGATGATTTTAAAAATCGGAACAGTGTTTCAACATCTTCTTTCGCTTCAGCCTTGGTCACTTTCTCATAGCCTGACGATGACATCGCCTTAAGCTCCTCGTCGGTAAAGCTCTCGCTGTTTACATCTATCATAAAGTCTGCTTCATCATAGGTGGAAACGCTCTTAAGCTTCTGCGCATTTTGGGTATTTACGTTTTTAATTACATCGTCAAGCGTAACTGTTTTCAGCGAAACAGTGTTTACACTACAGCCTGAAAAAATCATTGTAATTACGACCAATAAGAGTGCCGAAAGCTTTTTTAAATCAGTCTTTTTCATTTTTAATTTTCCTTTCTGCGATGCATTTTTTCATCGTGGTTTATTCCCTTTACTTTGAACAGAATCAGGTAGCCTGCGATAAGTGCAAGGAAGGTTGTCTGCGTGTAAAAAAGTGCAGAGTCCTTACTGCTGAAATTCGGTGAATTATAGTCCTTGAGCGAGCTGTCGGGCGATACGGTGTAGAGCGGAACGTATTTGTCGTCCTGCGAAGAAATTAATGCCTCGTCAACGCTTGCGGCAGATACCGTTGCCGCAGTGCAGGAAAACAACATAGCAAGGCATATAAAAATTACAGATAAAGCTTTTTTCATCTATTAACAACTCCGTATAGTTATTTTCAAGTTATTTTTAGTAAGATAAACTATAGTTTAATGCGGAATTCGGAATTCGGAATGCGTAATTAATGGTCGCTTCGCTCCGAATTAATAATAGTGCGT
>DKWR01000037.1:17106-22622 GCA_002491825.1 Ruminococcaceae bacterium UBA7147 | reverse complement strand
GGTTCCCACACGTCCCGAAACGTTACCGATATATCTATCACCCCGAGGAAGCCAAACCTTTCCATACAACACGCACTATTATAAATTCGGAGCGGAGCAACCCTCAATTGTTAATTTTTAATTGTAAATTGTTAATTTAATTATAGTTTAGCTTAAAAATCAAAATTAGATATTTTGAAATAAATTTTAAAAGTAATAAAAATTACGGAGTGATTTTATGGATATAGCAATTGACCTCGGTTCTGACAGAACAAGGGTTTTTATTGAAAATAAAGGCAAGGTGCTCGACGAGGCAAGCGTAGTCACCTATGACATTGATACAGACGAAATCTACGCAGTCGGCGACGAGGCGTATGCGATGATTGGCAAAACTCCCGTAGGAATCAAGGCTGTTCATCCGCTCGACGGCGGAGTAATTGCACGCTCGGAGCTTGTTGAAGATATGGTTTCAATCCTGCTCAAAGAGGTATGCTCGGTCAAGGTAGTTATGCCGAGGGTTATCACCGCTGTTCCCTGCGATGTCACCGAGGTTGAAAAGCGAGCCGTAGTAAACGCAGTAAGTGCGTTCGGTGTAAGGCGTGTTTACCTTATTGAAAGTCCCAAAGCCGCCGCACTCGGATGCGGAATTGACATAACAAGCCCTCACGGCGTTCTGATAGCCGACATAGGAAGCGGAACGGCTGACATTGCCGTTTTGTCGCTCGGAGGAATTTCCGTTTCAAAAACGATCAAGCACGCAGGCAGTGCAATGGACGAGGAAATCGTAAAATACATCAGGAAGAAATACAATCTCATCATCGGCACAAATATGGCTGAAAGCTGTAAGAAAGCAATCGGCTGTGTAAAAGTGCCTGCCGAGCAAAAGACGTTCAAGGTCAAGGGCAGGGACGCCGTAAGCGGTATGCCGAGATTTGTTGAGGTTCGCTCGGAAGAAATCAAGGAAGCGATTGAAGAAATTGCGCTTGAAATTGTGAACGCAATAAGAGATGTGCTTGAAAAAACTCCCCCCGAGCTTACAGGTGATATATACACAGACGGAATTATTCTTTCGGGCGGTCTTGCAAAGCTCGGCGGTTTTGCACAGCTTGTAAGCGAAGCCACAAAACTGCGTGTAAGGGTGCACAAAAGCAGTGCCGACTGCGTAATTATGGGTTGCGGAAAAGCAATCGGCTTTATGAACGAAAGCGACAAAAATTCACCGCAGGGCGTTTCGCCGTTGCTTGCGGCATACTAGCGGCGAAGCCGCCGCAGGCAAATCGAGTGGAAAAATCGGATAGTTATGAAAAAACGGATGCCCGAATTTTAAGTTGATATATAGGTAACGTTTCGGGACGTCTGGGAAGCCGTCCCCTACGTCAGCGTTGACTATTACTCCAACGCTAAATTATTATTTATGTAAAAACGGCTGAAACAGAATCAAAACTGTTTCAGCCGTTTTATTGTTTATTAAATACCAACAATCATTTTCTGAATTGCCGTTGCATCGGTCACAGTGATATTTCCGTCATCGTTTACGTCGGCGTTGAGCTTTCGGACTTCTGAAAATTCAACACTGCCGGCAAGATATTTCTGTATTTCGGTTGCGTCGGATATGTTTACCTTTCCGTCAAGATTAACATCTCCGAGCAACGTTACCTCTGCGCCGTTACCCGTTGTTACCGCTTTGATTACCAGCGTTCCGCCGAGGTCGTCGTTGTTCTCTTGCTTGTACCAGTCGAGCAAATCACGCATCTCATTGTTATAAAGAATATAGCTGTCGCCGTAGTGTGTATCGTTTATCAGAACATACTCCCCTGTTGCACCGTTTGTTATCCACTCGCACGTACCGAGTGACGGATTTTTGTATTCCTCATCAGTTTTATCAAGCCCCGAATTGAGCTTCTCCGTATTGATTACAACGGCAATTGAGCCGTAACCGAGGGGCAGCGTATAATCGGAAATATCGGCGCATATGTAGCCTGCATAATCAGCCGTGCCGCTATACAGCGTTGTCCATTTGCTTTTATCGGTAACGGGCTTTTCAGCGTAGTCATCGGGCACATAATAAATTGTGTAATCTGCATTCTTACACTCGGTTTCAAAAATCACCTTGTCAAGCGTATTGTAACCGTTTGAAAAATCAAATCTGTTAATGTATGCAACCTCATTGCTGTTTTTAATTTCAATATCAAATGTTGCGCCGTAGATTTCATTCTGCTCAAGCCTTGTGTTTTCGCCGATTTCCTGAACAGATTTTATTGTATACAGCGGCTGGTATCTGTCATCAAAAATATACTTGTCCTCATAGGAAATCCAGAGGTATCCGCCCAGAGAATTATAATTTCCGTAGCTGTTTCTTGCAAGCCATGCACCCGGCTTTTTGGGCTTTTCACCAACAGAGCCGTTAAAATTGCTCCTTGAATAGTTATTGTCCCAGCCGACAATTTCAACGCCGTGATTAATTGAACTTCCGCTATAGCTTTGGGGCATAAAATACGAAGTTCTGTCAGTGCTCAGGCACGAGGCGGCTGTGGCGTAACCGGCATATACTCCGCCGTTTTCAATAATAGCACGCTTTATTGCGTCTGTATCATTTCTGCTGAGATATTCAACAGCCGTAGTGCCGTATTTTGCAAGACCTGTATCTATATCATCGGAAGTAATTCCGCTTGTAATGTCAAAATCGCCGAGGATTTCGGTTTCAACGCCTCCCTGCCATGAGGTGAGATAGCCGAGTGCCGTATGCGAATAACCGCCGTCC
Organism: Ruminococcaceae bacterium UBA7147; assembly: GCA_002491825.1. GTDB lineage: Bacteria > Bacillota > Clostridia > Oscillospirales > Acutalibacteraceae > Ruminococcoides. The sequence goes on along the minus strand of DKWR01000037.1, from coordinate 19,882 downwards.
TTGTAACTTCTTTGCCAGCCTTTGCCGTTGCTGTGCTTTGTTGCCCAGATATTCATATGGTCGAAAGACATATTATTAACCGAAAAGCTTTCGTGCAAAAGCTTTGTCTCAAAAACAGAAATTCCCGAAACAGCCCAGCAATCATTATATTTCTGCTGTTTTATTCCGGTAACGTAGCCGAGGTCACGTGAACTGTATTTCGCAGGGAGCGTAACATCCGATGTTACGGCTGCTGCCGTATTATCGGAAGAAACTTCTGACGAATCATAGTCAATTATAACCGCACCTGAACTGAAAGCAGACAATGCTACAATGCTGAATGCTGCTGACAAAGAAACAATTGCCTTTGTAAAAAATCCCTTATGCATATTAATTACTCCATAAAAATTATAATTAATTTAATTATAGCAAAACTAAAATTAATTGTAAAGAATATAAATTTGTTTTCACACTAATAATAATACTAAAATATAAAGCAGGAGGGACTCTGATATGCAGCTTCGTACCGACCTTGCAGTGGAGGCAAGGGAAATTGCGGGAGAACATATATCCGGAACGGAATTTAAAACCTACAGCGAGAACGGACTTGAAATTTCACGCCTGACCGTTAAAAACCAAAAGGCAAAGCAGGCTCTCGGCAAGGACATCGGAACGTATATCACAATTGAACTGCCGTCGCTTACCGACAACTTTTCCGAAACCGACGAAAGGCTTGTTACAATCGGAGAGGAAATCCGCAGACTTCTGCCTGTCAACGGACTTGTGCTTGTTGCAGGTCTGGGAAACACCGAAATCACCCCAGACTCGCTCGGTCCGAAAACATGCTCACGCATACTTGCCACACGTCACATAACGGGCGAAATTTCAAGGGCGACGGGACTTGACAAGCTCCGCCCTGTAGCAGTTATGCAGACAGGCGTTACAGGACAGACAGGCATTGAAACAGGCGAATATATAATGAGCGTTGTAAAGCGTATAAAGCCGAATGCCGTAGTCGCAATTGACGCACTTGCGTCACGCAGACTTGAACGGCTCGGTTGCACGTTACAGATAAGCGATACGGGAATTTCCCCCGGCGCAGGAGTGGGCAATCACCGAACAAAAATAAACAAGGAAACAATCGGCGTTCCCGTAATTGCAATCGGCGTTCCGACTGTTGTTGACGTTCAGACGCTTGCGAACGACTTAATCGGAGATGAATTTGACGCACAAACAAGGGAGCAGATTTCTCCGCATGGCAGACAGATGGTAGTAATTCCGAGGGAAATTGATTTGCTCACAGAACGAGCCTCAAGGCTGATTGCCTTTGCTTTAAACGGCGCTTTGCAAAACGAGTTTGATTTGCCCGACCTTGTTTCGCTTATGTAAAAACGGAACGGTCAATGCCGTTCCGTTTTTATATAAGTGATTATTATTGTGCCTGTGTTGTTTTGCTTGAAAATGTTATGCTTTTCAATTTCTTCTTTATCGGATTCGCAAATAAATCGCAAAGCTTCTTAATCAGAATCGGAACAAATATTCCGCCTGCAAGGTAGAGCATACCGTACTGTTGCAAGCCGTTTGGCAGGTAATAATACCATATGCTTGTTTCCATCAGATTTACGTTGAAGTCTGCAAACAGCGGAGTAAGCACGCTTACAAGATAAAACAGCCACTTAACGCACATATACCCTATCATCTGGTGAATCATTATGCTGTATGTATTGTCGGCAATCAGCCTGATAAACTTCCAATTCTTGATAATCGGAGTGAGCAGTTTTGAAATTCTCAGCCAGAATGCAATTCCCGTTAAAGCAGTCAGATACGGAACAATAAAACCGTTGTCAAAACCACTGCACTTTGACGGAGTGTATTCAAGATCCTTGAAGAATGTCAGAATGATAAGCTGAACGCCGAAGATTATTGCAAAATAAGCTATGCTGTTGAGCTTGTCGTGTTGTTCGAGCTTTGCTTTGTAAAGTCTGCCGAACTGAAAGCATGGCAAAAAGAACATCGTTCTTAACAAAAGCAAGAGTAAGCCTTTTATTCCCGTTGTTGCGTTGTCGATTGAAAGCTGTATTCCGATTATGCCGACGGCAAGGTAAATAATCGTAATAAGATATTCGTTGTCAAGCTTTACAAGCCTTAACAACCGTCTGAACAGCACATTAAACACGCATACGCAGAACAGCGGATACACAAACCACGAACCGAGGTTGTACAAAAACGCCTCTCCGTCAACAAACGGCATTAAAAAGAGATTGTATGGATTAACCTCTGCTCCTATCGTATAACCAAAGTTCGACATCAAAATGACAAACAATCCATAAACAATATTCCACAAATACGCAGGAATCACAAGCCGTTTTGCACGCTTTCCTATGTATCTTAGAAAATGCTCCTCGTGCACCGGCTTATAGAAATATCCCGAAATAAACACGAGCAACGCAAGGTTAAAAGAATATGTCGGGAACCACTCGTATGCAAGTGAAATTCCGCCGTGATAGCAATGTCCCGACACGATAATTATAATTCCGATTGCAGAGAGCAACTTAAACTGCAAATTCACTTCTCCGCCGTTGTTTTCCCTTAAAGTCCTTTTCAAATTTATCCCTCATTAATTCCGATACAAAAAATTTATACAATTGTTTTTCTGCTATATAGCAATAAAAGTATAACATATATGGTGTTTTTTGTCAAATTTATTGAAATTTTATTGTTATTAGTAATTATTATATTTAGCCGAGTGCCTCGGCTCGCAAATCGAGTGGAAAAGTCGGTTTGTTTGGAGAAAATT
>DKWR01000037.1:0-16835 GCA_002491825.1 Ruminococcaceae bacterium UBA7147 | reverse complement strand
TCGGTTTGTTTGGAGAAAATTGTATCCCGAATTTTAATTTGATATATATGCAACGTTTTATAGTTTACCCTCTTTTCCGTCAGGTGACGGGCTTACATATACTGTTTTGTTGTTTACATAAATCACCATTCCCGGCTTTGCACCCGACGGTTTGCTAACATAGCGCACAAGAGTGTAGTCAACAGGTACCTGACTGCTGTTTCGTGCCTTGCTGTGGTATGCCGCAAGACGTGCCGCTTCTATTATTGCGGTGTCGCTAATCTCTCGTCCGTTCGAAATAATTATCGTATGCGAGCCGTGAATGTCCTTGGTGTGGAGCCACATATCATTTTTTGACGCCGTTTTCAAGGTGAGTTTGTCGTTCTGCCGGTTGTTTCTGCCGACAAGAATTTTAAAGCCGTCGCTTGACTCAAACTCAAGCGGAGGAAGCTGTGACAAAGGCTTTTGCTTGCCCTTCTGACGGTGCAGATAACCCTGCTCGGTAAGCTCTTCCCTTATCTGTGCAAGCTCTCTTTCGGTTTCTGCCCGGCTGACTTCGTCAAGCACAGACTCAATGTATTCAAGCTCCGACTTGCCCTTTTCTATCTGCTCGCCGAGTACCGCCTCGGCGTTTTTTGCTTTCTGATAATCCTTGTAATACTTCTGCGCATTCGCCGCAGGAGAAATTGCAGGATTGAGCTTTATTCTTATTGTCTTGCCCTCGGCATCGTAATAGTTTTCCACCTCGGCAAACGGTGCGCCACGCTCAATACGGTACAGATTTGCCTGTAACAAGTCACCGCAGATTCGAAGCTGTTCACGGTTTGCACACTGCGAAAGTTCCGACTGCTGTTTTGTGATTTTACGTGCGATTCTTTCAGCCGTATTTGTCAGCAACTTTGTAAGGCTCTGCGACTTTACTCTCATTCGCTCACGGCTGTCACGCTCGTCATAAAAAGCGTCGAGCACTTCTGAAAAACCGCTCTTGCTTTCAACCCTTGCAAAGCTTCCGTACTGCTTAATCGGCATAAAGCAGAAGTCGAGCGGCTTTCCGTCCTCACGATAGACAATGCACGGCTTTTCACTGCAATTCTCGGCAATCGTTTTAAATCTGCCGATTTCACTAATCAGCCTGTCGTACAGAACACCGTCAAGACGGTTTGACGCACCCTCCATAACGCTGTATTCAAGCTCTCTGCACACAATCGGAGAAACACCCTGAATCACCTTCAGCAAGGCTTTATTAAGCGGCATTTCCGCTTCAAGATTTTTTGTTTTCTGTGCAATTTCCTCGGGAGTAGAATTTAAAATATTCAGCTTATCCTGCGGCTCGGGAAGCTCGTATTTGATGTTCGGAAGTACAATACGCTTACTGCTCATTGTAAGGTCAACACGCTTGAGCGAGTCAATAATCACGCCGTCGGAATTTATGATTATGATGTTGCTGTACATTCCCATAATCTCAACCGAAACGGTAATCATCACAGTATCTCCAAGCTCGTTTACACACTCGAAGTCGAGAAAAAGCACTCTGTCGCAGTCCATCTGACGGACAGCAACAAGCTTTCCTCCACCGAGCCTTTTGCGCAGCAGCATACAGAACATAGGCGGCTGTGCGGGATTTTCGGGAGTTGTGGTGCAGAAATTTATGCGCGGTGAATTTGCCCTTGCGGAAAGCAAGAGCTTTTTATTGCCGCCGAAGGTGCGCAGCGTAAAAACAAGCTCGTCACGGTTTGGCTGGTAAATCTGCGAAACCCTTGCACCGAGCGCCTCGTTTTCAATTTCATTTTTTATATGCCTTAAAAAAATTCCGTCAAGCGCCATAATTTCTCCTGTCTTTTTCAACAATGTATATTCAGCGCACAAGCCTTTCCAAACTGCACGCAATATTATAAATTCGGAGCAAAGCGACCCTAAACTCCACACTCCACTCTCCACACTTCACACTTATTTGTGGTATTTACCGTTTGATGAAATCTCGAATGCACGGTAAATCTGTTCGCTTAAAATCATTCGTGCCATCTGGTGAGGAAACGTCATTCGGCTCATTGATAGCCTTAAATCTGCACGTTGTTTTACTTCATTGCTCAAGCCGTAGCTGCCGCCGATTATGAAATCCACAGTGCTTTTTCCGCTGACTGAAACGCTGTCAATTGTCTTTGAAAGCTCCTCGCTCGAAAGCATTTTGCCTTCAATGCACATTGCGGCAACATAATCAGACTGACCGATTTTCTGCAAAATCCGCCTGCCCTCTGCGTTTATCACTTCGCTAATCTGCGACTCATTGGGATTGTTGCTTTTTATCTTTTCCTCGGCAAGCTCGACAACCGTAAATTTGCAGAACGCCGAAAGCCTTTTTGCGTATTCGTTTATTGCGTCGGTAAAATACTTTTCTTTTATTTTGCCGATACAGATAATATTTACTCTAATCATATTCTTAAAAAATCACCGATTGTATTCTCGTTTCGCTCGGAGCAATGTCGAGCGTGAAGTCGCTTCTGAATTTCAGTCCTGCTTTTTCAAGGCTTGAAATCGCCGTTGCAAGTGCAATTTCGGGCGTGTTGTTCTGTTCGCTTAAATGTCCGAGCATTAGTCGGAGCGTACCGCTTTTTACCAAATCTGCAAGCTCGTCGGCACAGGCGGCATTTGAAAGGTGTCCCTTTGCCGACAAAATCCTCTGCTTTAAATAAAACGGATAAATTCCGTTTTTGAGCATCTCAATATCGTGGTTTGATTCAAGCACGACAAAGTCACTCCTCTTTGCCGCATCTCTTACTCCGTCGAGCATTACGCCCATATCGGTTGCGATTAACGCAGATTTTCCGTCTGAAACCGTAACACGATAGCAACAGCTTTCTGCGGCATCGTGGGGAGTGTTGATTCGCTCAATTAGCATATTGCCGACTGCTACCTCGTTTTCAATTACCGTTGCATTGAAATCGGGGAGTATTTTTTCCGTTCTTGCAAGCTCGCCTAACGTACCCTCGCTTGCAAAAATCTTAAAGCCGTACTTCTTTGCAAGCACCCTTAACGCACTGCAATGGTCAGAATGCTCATGCGTAATGAACACTGCGCCGACGTTCTGCATTTTCAGCCCGTTAGCCTCCATTGCGTTTTCAATCTGCCTGCACGACCTGCCTGCGTCAATCAGAACACCCTCCGACGACGTACCTATGTAATAGCTGTTGCCCTTACTGCCGCTGAACAGCGGAACTGCTCTTGCCAAATCAATCAATCCTTATCCAGTAAATTACATATCATTCTACCACACTTTTCAGTCTTTTACAACAGCCGTTGACAGCGTAATTCCGAGCCATACTCCTATAATACAGCACACTGCGCTTAAGACTGCATAGCACACTGCAAGGATTTTACTTCCGCTTACAAAGAGATTATACGCCTCAAGCGAAAAGGTTGAAAAGGTTGTAAAACCTCCGCAAAGTCCTGTTTTTAAAAACAGCATAAGGCTGTCGTTTACGTTTCGTTTTGATGCGTATCCCACGATAAAGCCGATAAGCAATGCACCGAGAATATTAGTAACAAAGGTCAGAAGCGGGAATCCGCCCTTGTAGGGTATCAGGCTGATTGCATATCTTAACATTGCGCCCACTGCGCCGCCAAGTCCTACAAATAAAAATCCCATTTACTTAATCCCCCCCAAAAAAGAAAAGCCGCTTTCAACAGAAAACGGCTTGAATATATTTTGCTTTTTATGCGCCGAGTTCTTCCTCGTTGTCGCCTGTAAAGTAAACCTTTTTGATGTCAGCACCGAGGGCTCTGAACTTTTCAACAACGTCCTCGTAGCCACGCTCAATGTACTGGATACTTGAAATTTCGGTTGTGCCCTTAACCTCAAGAGCGGCTATAATCATTGCGGCACCTGCACGCAAATCCGTAGCCTTAACGGGAGCGGCTGTAAGCGGTGCTCCGCCTTCGATAATTGCAAGTCTGCCCTCTACAGAAATCTGTGCACCCATTCTGATAAGCTCGCTTACATACTGATAGCGGTTATCCCATACGTTTTCGTTGATAATGCTTGTACCCGGAACGCTCATAAGAAGTGCGGCAAACTGTGGCTGACAGTCTGTCGGGAAACCGGGGTGAGGCATTGTCTTGATATTACAACGCTTAAGCGGTCTTTTTGTTGCGTCAATCTTGATTGACTCGTCATATTCCGTAATTACAACACCCATTTCACGGAGCTTTGCCGTAATTGAATCAAGGTGCTTCGGTGTAATGTTATTAACCGTAATGCAACCCCTTGTTGCAGCGGCGGCACACATATATGTGCCAGCTTCAATCTGGTCGGGAATAATCGAATATGTCACGCCGTGAAGGTAACCCACGCCGCGGATTTTGATAACGTCTGTACCAGCGCCCCTGATGTCAGCTCCCATAGAGTTTAGGAAGTTTGCAAGGTCAACGATGTGCGGCTCTTTTGCGGCATTTTCAATGATTGTAAGTCCCTGTGCCTTGCTTGCCGCAAGCATAATGTTCATAGTTGCGCCAACCGACACAACGTCAAGATAAATATGATTGCCTTCAAGAGGTCCGTCACATTCAGCCTCAATAATTGCTCCGTCAACAAGAGTCGTTCTTGCCCCCATTGCCTCAAAGCCCTTTAAGTGCTGATCAATCGGACGAACGCCGAAATTACATCCGCCGGGCAGAGCAACCTTAGCCTTGCCGTATTTGCCGAGCAAAGCACCGAGAAGATAATATGAAGCACGCATACCTCTTACCAGAACGGTTGTTGCGTTGCAGGTTCTGATTTTAGTGGGGTCTATATATAAAGATGATTTATTTATTCTTCTTACGTTTGCGCCCATCTGCTGAAGGATTCGGCTTATGAGAGAAACGTCGCTTATGTTTGGAATATTTTCAATCTGACACGGTTCGTCGCAGAGGATAACTGCGGGTATAATTGCAACGGCAGCATTTTTTGCACCGCTGATGTTTACCTCGCCAAATAAAGGCTTGCCGCCGGTAACTACAAATTTTTCCAATTGTTTACACTCCAATACAGTATTGTTTAGAACTTGCAATAACTAATAAGTGTAGATATTATAAAAAACAAAATGCAAATTATACATTAAAAGCATTAAAGAAAAGCCTTAAAGCCACAAAATATATTACATTTTTATTAAAACACACTATCGGTTGTGGTTACGTATATGTTACGCCACAATTCTTCTACAGAAAATCATACTACAATTTTGTAGTAAAGTCAACGCAATATTAAAATTGTAACCGATTTTTAGCAAACTTGTACTCAAATTATTAATGAACTGTTACTTTTATTTAAATTATTAACAATCAAAAGAAATCTTTGTTATAAATTCCCTTAAAGAAATAAAAGAAATTCCATTTTTCGCATAAAGAATTAACAAGTTGTAACTTATATCAACCTCAAGCAAAAGTTATTGGAAAATATATTTTTCAGACTTTTTTCATTATTTTTTTTCGACTTTTTCTGCACCTCTTTACTTTTTGATATATTTATTGTATAATATGCTTTAAAAGCGATTACTGAAAAGCACTTGCTTTTTTATGTAAAATTAAAAGGACAGGAGGGACAAAAACATAATGATTAGCGGTGCTGAAATTATGGTAAAATGTTTGGAGGCTGAGGGCGTTTCAGTCGTCTTTGGTTATCCGGGTGCTGCGATATGCCCCTTTTACGATAAAATCTATGATTCTGATATAAAGCACATTCTCGTCCGTCAGGAACAGAATGCTGCCCACGCCGCAAGCGGATACGCTCGATGCAGCGGCAGACCGGGTGTTTGCGTCGCAACCTCCGGTCCCGGTGCGACAAATCTTATTACAGGTATTGCCACTGCCTACACAGACTCAATTCCGATGATTGCTATCACCGGTCAGGTACGTTCCGATTTGCTCGGACGTGACGTCTTTCAGGAGGCTGACATCACAGGTGCGTGTGAGCCATTCGTAAAGCACAGCTACCTTGTCAGCAAAACCGAGGATTTGCCACGTGTTTTCAAAGAGGCGTTCCACATTGCCTCAACAGGCAGACAGGGTCCCGTACTTATTGACATTCCTATGGATATTCAGACCAATGAAATTGAGGAGTTTGTATATCCCGACAGCGTGAACATAATCGGCTACAAGCCCAACACAAAAGGTCACGCAATTCAGATTAAGCGTGCGATTGACGCTATCAAGACAAGCAAACGTCCGCTTATCGTATCGGGCGGCGGTGTACTCAGCTCGGGCGTTAAGCTCAAGTTTCAGGATTTTGCACTTAAAACAAGAATCCCGGTAATCTCCACGATGATGGGAATCGGAGTTATGCCCAGCGAACACGAGCTTTATCTCGGTATGCTCGGCACACACGGCAAGGCTGTTGCTAACCGTTCGCTCCACGAGGCTGACCTTGTAATCGTATGCGGTGCAAGACTCGGCGACAGAGCCGTTGCCGCTCCTCACCAGATGAGCGAAAACACAACAGTTATCCACATTGACATTGACCCTGCGGAAATCGGAAAGAACGTAAAAACCGAAATACCGATTGTAGGCGATATGAGAAATGTTCTTGATATGCTTGTTGAAAATATCGGCGACTACACAGTTCCCGAGCAGTGGCAGGAAACCGTAAAAACGTGGAAAAAGGATTTGTTCACAACTCCTCCCGTTTTTGAAGGCTACGTTGAACCGAGAACGCTCGTCAGCCACTTAAGCGCAATGTTCCGCTCAAAGGCAATTCTTGTTGCAGACGTAGGACAGAATCAGATATGGTGCGCTAACAACTTCCGAATCCGTGAAGGCAGATTCCTCACAACAGGCGGTATGGGAACTATGGGTTATTCAATTCCCGCCGCAGTGGGCGCAAAGTTTGCACGCCCCGACCGTGACGTTATTGCAATCTGCGGTGACGGCAGCTTCCAGATGGGTATGAACGAGCTTGCAACAATTGCAGGCAACAACCTCAACATAAAAATCATAATTATGAGAAACTCAAGACTCGGAATGGTGCGTGAGCTTCAGGATAAAAACTACGAGGGCAGACACAGCGCAACGATTCTTCAGGGCGACCCCGATTTTCTTACAATCGCAAAAGCCTACGGAATTGACTGTGCCGAGGCAAGCTCAAACGAAGAGGCTGAAAACATCATAAAGGGAATCGTTGATTCCGACAAGCCGTTTATCCTTGTCTGCAACGTATATCCCGACACTCCGTCTATTTAATGAGGTGAGAAAATGCAATATACATTATCAATACTTGTTGAAAACCAGGCGGGCGTTCTCTCAAAGATTTCGGGACTTTTCTCCCGCAGAGGATTTAACATTGACTCTCTCGCTGTCGGCGTGACAAATAATCCCGACGTTTCGAGAATTACAATAGTAGCAAACGGCGATGAATACGTTGTTGAACAGCTTGAAAAACAGCTCAACAAGCTTATTCCCGTCATCAAGGTAAAACGTCTTGACGAGGGCAACTTCATAAGCCGTGAGCTTACGCTTATAAAGGTTCATTGTCCTGCCGCAAAACGTGCAGAGATTATTCAGACGGTTGAAATTATGCAGGCAAAAATCGTTGACGTTGCAACAAACTGCGTTACGATTGAATACTGCGAATGTGCAAACCGTGTAAACACACTGATTGATTTACTCAAGCCTTATGGTATCCGTGAGATTGTAAGAACAGGTACTGTTGCCATTGACAGGGGAACAGCTTCGGTTTCCGTTTAATCTTACAGCATAACATATACATATTTATTATGCCGCAATCTGCGGTAAGGAGGATTCATTAAAATGAAAGACTACAAAGAAAACATGAAAGCACCAATCTATTACCAGTCAGACTGTAACCTTTCTTTACTCGACGGTAAGACAATTGCAATCATCGGTTACGGCAGCCAGGGCCACGCTCACGCTCTTAACCTTAAGGAGTCGGGCTGCAATGTAATTATCGGTCTTTACGAAGGAAGTAAGTCATGGGCAAAGGCTGAGGCACAGGGCTTTAAAGTATATACAGCTGCCGAAGCTGCAAAACAGGCTGACATCATTATGATTCTTATCAACGACGAGAAGCAGGCTGCTCTTTACAAGAACGACATCGAGCCTAACCTCGAATCAGGCAATATGCTTATGTTCGCTCACGGCTTCAACATTCACTTCGAGCAGATTGTTCCTCCTGCTGACGTTGACGTTACAATGGTAGCTCCCAAGGGTCCCGGTCACACAGTAAGAAGCGAATATCAGGTTGGCAAGGGTGTTCCCTGTCTTGTTGCTGTTCATCAGGACGCTACAGGCAAGGCTAAAGACCTCGCACTCGCTTACGCTCTCGGTATCGGCGGTGCAAGAGCAGGCGTTCTTGAAACAAACTTCAGAACAGAAACAGAAACTGACCTCTTCGGTGAACAGGCTGTTCTCTGCGGCGGTGTTTGCGCACTTATGCAGGCTGGCTTTGAAACACTCTGCGAAGCTGGTTACGACCCCAGAAACGCTTACTTTGAGTGCATTCACGAGATGAAGCTCATCGTTGACCTTATCTATCAGTCAGGCTTTGCAGGTATGAGATATTCAATTTCCAACACTGCTGAGTACGGCGACTACATCACAGGTCCCAAGATTATCACAGACGATACAAAGAAGGCTATGAAGCAGGTTCTTTCCGATATTCAGGACGGTACATTTGCTAAAGACTTCCTCCTTGATATGTCAAAGGCAGGCGGTCAGGCTCACTTCCGTGCAATGAGAAAGCTCGCCGCAGAAGCTCCTGCCGAGACAATCGGTAAGGAAGTTAGAAAGCTCTACAGCTGGTCAGACGAGGACAAGCTCATCAACAACTGATTTTCTTAATTCAAAAATAATGGTCGGTGCACCGTCAAAGGTGTCCGACCATTTTGTTTTGTCTGTTAATACCAGTTATTCAACTAATCGGAGCGAAGCAACCATTAACTCCACTCTCCACTCTTCAAACTCCACACTTTTAATATGTATGGTCGCAGATTTCGTTGATTTTGTCACGGAGCTTTAAGAAATCATCAAAAGCGTCCGGTTTTCTTCGGGGGTCACGCAGAACTGCGGCAGGGTGAAGCATAGCCATCATCTGTATTCCGCCCTTTTCAAACCACAAGCCGTGCTCCTTTGTGATTTTTATATCCGATTTGATTATTCTCCCTGCGGCTATTCTTCCGAGGCAAACGATGATTTTCGGGTTAATCATCTTCACCTGTGCCCTTAACCACTCAATGCACTGCTCCTGCTCCTCGGGCTTTGGGTCACGGTTCTGCGGAGGACGGCATTTTACAATGTTTGCTATGTAAATGTTTTTATTTCTGTCGAGGTCAACGGCAGTGAGCATCTTGTCAAGCAGCTTTCCTGCCCTGCCGACAAACGGCTCGCCCTGCAAGTCCTCGTTTTCTCCGGGGCCTTCTCCGATAAACATAACCTCGGCGTTCTCACTTCCCACGCCGACAACTACGTTGTGCCTTGTTTTGCAAAGCTCGCATTTTTCGCACTGCTCACAGGCAGTTTTCAATTCTTCCCAAGTATTATACATAAAAATTATCCTTTCCGTGTACAAACCGTTGAAATTTGTTTAATTTAGTAGTAAAATAAATATATCAAGCCGCAAACGGCTAAATTTTACGAATGGTGGTTAATAAAATGAAAGTAATGGTTGAAACATCCGCTCATCACGTTCACGTTACCAAAGAAACTCTTGAGGCTCTCTTTGGCAAGGGCGCAACACTCACTAATAAAAAGGACCTTTCACAGCCCGGTCAGTTTGCCTGCGTTGAAAAGGTAACTGTTGTGGGTCCTAAAAGCGAAATGAAAATGTCAATCCTCGGTCCCGAAAGAAGTGCAGACCAGGTTGAAATTTCACTCACAGACGCAAGAAAGCTCGGCATTGCCGCTCCCGTTAAGGAATCGGGCGACATCGCAGGTACTCCCGGCTGTAAGCTCGTAGGTCCTGCCGGCGAGGTTGAAATTGAGTGCGGAGTAATCGCCGCTAAAAGGCACATTCACCTTGACCCCGCAACAGCAGAGCAGTTCGGTCTTGAGGACAAGCAGATTGTATCCGTTAAGGTAGGCGAAAGCACAGGCAGAGCAACAACCTTCGGTGACGTTGTTATCCGTGTAAGCCCCAGCTACGCTCCTGCAATGCACATTGACACCGACGAGTCAAACGCCGCAGGATTGGGCGGAACAGTTGACGGCGAAATCATCGCTTAAGCAATGCATAAATTCAAAGGTTGTCTGAAAGGACAGCCTTTTTTTATTTACACAAAAAAGTATGCAGAAAATCGGGGAAAATCTCTCTCCACGCCTTTTCGTTATGCTCGTTTTCAAACAGGATTACTTCGTTCATCATATCATACGGATAGCCTGTTTCGGGCAGTAAGTCGTACATCGCTTCAACACTTTCAAAAATCATCTGTTCAAGCTCGTCGCCGTTTCCGCAGTAAATATAGAGATACGGCATATTGTCAGTCATTTTATTCAGCAGATAATTTCTCCAGTCATCATTTGTGTAGCAGAGAAATGCAGGAGAAAACGCACCGATAAAGCTGAAAAAGCCGCTGTGCTCCACTCCCGAAAAGAAGGACATCAAGCCGCCCGAGGAGCTTCCGCAGACTGCTCTTCCACGCCTGTCCGTCCTTACGGGGAAGTTTTCTTCAACGTACGGCACAACCGTATTCATCAGAAAATCATCGAAGATTTCACCCTGCGGAGTAAAAATATCGTTTAGTAACTCCCTGAGCTGAATTTCGCCGATACACTTCGGAGTAAGCTCGCTGTCACGGTAAACATTACCATTGTCTATGCCGACAATCACCGCTCCCGACAAGCCGTTTTTCATTTCATTTTCAACAGCATTTACGACCTCCCAAGTGCCGAAAGGCGTTGCGTTATCATCAAAAAGATTCTGTCCGTCGGTCATATAAACTACGGGCATTTTTTCATTTTCGTTATGCTCGGGTACATAAATCCATACACGCCTGTCCCCTTTGTCGGGAAAAGGCAGATTGACGGTATATAACTTTGAATTTGTCATAAATATCACCTTTACTATTAAAACATAAAAATAAAAATCTTTCAAGCTGTATAAAAGATAATTTACCGCCGATAATAGCTTACGAGGTGATTTTTTATGATTAACGATGTTGAAATGCTTACTTATGTCCTGCAAAACGCCGAGATGGGGTGTCAGGGTATTACGAGCGTACGAAAGAAGCTGCACGACAGCAGGGTTGACGGCGTGCTGTGCGAGCAGCTTATAAAGTACGGAAAAATTTATCATTGTGCAAACAGTATGCTTCGCAGTCGAGGTGCGGAGATTCACCACGTCAGTCCCGTCACAAAGACTATGACTCGTATAGCGGCTGAACGTGACCTCAAGCGTGACTCCTCGGCGTCGCACATTGCGGAAATGATGATTAAGGGCAATACAATGGGAGTGAACAAAATGTCACGCCATATCCGAGATTACGACGGTAACGACCCCCACGTCAGTACACTTGCCAAAAAGATGCTCGACACAGAGGAAGAAAACATCAGAGAGATGAAAGCGTTTTTATAGTTCTACACTTTAAACAAGATGTTTTCCTATCTGCAAAATTGCGTTGTGACTGCAAATCAGCCTTCCGTTTTCCCTGATACGTGCAGTTTCAATCCTGTTCATTTTCCTTTTGCCGTATTCCGAAAGCAGTCTTTTCAGCTTTTTCGGAATTGACGGATATTCAAAAACAATATAGTAACTCTCATCATACAAATAAGCCGAATTTCTGTTACAGCAGACGTTCAGTCTGTACAGCTTTTCAAGCGTATCAAGAAAATTTCCGCTGCCGCCCAAAGAATAACAGACGCAATCCCCCGTGTCCTTCATTCTGTAGCTGCGGCGGATTTTTTCATATACGGTAATCAGAATATAACATTCGTCCTCAAACGGCAGAGCCTCAATGTCAACATTCCTGTTGCAAATCTCAACCCCTGCCTTTGAACAGCCGAGCTTCATAATTTTCATCAGTGCTTTGCGCAAATCGCTGTCATAAAGATTGTTTCCGACAAAATCAATCGAATAATCCTCCATATCCTTATTGCATAGAATAATCAGCACCTTATTTTCTCCGAGTTTATCAACAGTCAAAGCCCTTCCTCCAAAAAATAATACTATTAAGGAAGCACTGATTAAATCGTTTGTGCATATTGCGCCGACAGATTTTTCGTCAGATTGCGTAAAATTTTGTGCGCAGGCTGACGCCTGTGTGCAGAATTTTGGGCAATATGGCGGAAAATATGCAAGCAAGATGTGCAAACAGCTTTTTAGCGTGATTTAATCAGTGGTTCCTTAATATATTATGATTTATACATACATTTTGCAAGTGAATATTAGTGGAAAAATAACAGGAAAATATTAATAATATATATTGCCATTCCTAACTTAAAATGATAAAATTGTATTGTAAATTAATATTGAGAGGGTGTTATTTATGCCAAACTGGCTTAACGACGCAGTATTTTATGAAATATATCCGCAGAGCTTTTACGACTCAAACGGCGATGGTATCGGCGATATAAACGGTATTATCAAAAAGCTTGACTATGTAAAGGGACTCGGCTGTAATGCAATCTGGCTCAATCCCGTTTACGACTCGCCTTTTATGGACGCAGGCTATGACGTTCGCAACTACAAACAGGTTGCCGCTCGTTACGGAACAAACGACGACCTTGTAAACCTTTTTAACGAGGCGCACAAAAAGGGAATTAAAATTCTTCTCGACCTTGTTCCGGGTCACACCTCCGACACCCACCCTTGGTTTCTTGAAGCAAAAAAAGCGGCTGAAAGCGAATATTCAAACCGCTATATCTTCACACAGAATGTCTGGGACGCTCCGCCCGAATACAGAATGATGTGCGGAATCTGCGAGCGCAACGGCAACTATATGGTAAACTATTTCAGCTCACAGCCTGCGCTCAACTACGGCTTTTATGAAATTACCCATCCCGAATGGCAGTTACCCTGCGACCATCCCGACTGCCTTGCAACGGTCGAAGCAATCAAGGACGTAATGCGTTTCTGGCTTGACAAGGGTGCAGACGGATTCAGAGTTGATATGGCTGATTCACTCGTCAAGAACGACGACGAGAAAATCGCAACCGCAAAAATCTGGAGAGGTGTTCGTGAAATGCTCGACGAGGAATACCCCGAGGCTGCAATGGTTTCGGAATGGTGTTCTCCCGACCGTGCAATCAACAACGCAGGCTTCCATATGGACTTTTACCTTGACCACTTCGGCAACGGCTACAACATTCTTTCTCGCTGCGGCGACTGGGGCGACAAGGCTGTTTTCAATCCTAACGGCAAGGGCAATATCAAGGCTTTTGCAGACGAGTATCTCCCCGCTTATGAGCGTTCAAAAAACAACGGCTATATCAGCTATATGACTAACAACCACGATATGCCCAGAATTACCGCTTATCTTGACAAAAAGGCTATAAAGCTCTTCAACGCATTTATCTTCACAATGCCCGGTGTTCCGTTCCTCTATTACGGTGACGAGCTTGGTATGAGGTATCAGAAGGATTTGGTCAGCAAGGAAGGCGGCTTCAGCAGAACAGGCTCACGTACTCCTATGCAGTGGAACAGCAGCAAAAACCTCGGTTTCTCAACAAGTGACGAACCTTATCTCCCCGTTGACAAGAGTGCAGACGCTCCGACCGTTGAAAATCAGCAAAACGACGAGGACAGCATCTACAAGGTTGTCACAGACATTATTGCACTTCGTCACAAGTACGACGACCTAAAGGGCAACGGCGAGCTTGAGTTTGTTTACGAGGACGGTAAAATTCCTTTCTTCTACAGAAGAGGAAATCTTGTAATGTTCTTCAATCCCCTTGGTGCTGACAGTGAAATTAAAACAAGCTACAGCGGCGAAAAGCTTTACGAACTCGGCAATACGGAATTTGCAGACGGTAAAATTAAAATGTCACCGCAAAGCTTTGTGATGATTAAAATTGATTAAATAACAGACCGCAGAAAGTCAAAAATCTGCGGTCTGTTTTATATCTTATTAATTTTTTATTTTATCCATACCAAATCGGTGTCGGTTGCGATATTGTCAATGCCGTAGAGGAATACAACCTGCTCCGGCTTTTCCTGTTCCACAATCTGCGAAACGCTCATTTTGTAGTAACGCATATCTAAGAGAATAATTTTGCTGTAATTCTCGGCAAGGAACGGCGCAAGGCTGTGCGAAAAGCTGTCCTTTACAAGCAGAATAGTTCCGCCCTTTGCGTTTGAATTTGTAATCTCCGTCAGAGCGTGGTTGCCGTCAATGAATACGGGGTACTTGTCGTCTTCCTCAAGATGATTATAAAAATACATTGAGCCGTATTCTTTGGTATCTGTGCCCTCCGAAATCTTCACCTTTATGTTTTTGTCGGTATTTTCGGAATTCTCCCAAATCTGAATACTGTCCGGCTGTGTAAACCAGAAACCGCTCGTCGAATACGTTGTGCCGTAAAATCCGCCGTAGGTCTTTATATCAAACTTTTCTTTCGGAGCAGGCGTGATTTTAAGCTGTTCGCAGAGCTTTCCATAAGCCGTATATGCTCCGAGAGTTGTCCAGTGGTGGTCGGTTTTGTAGTAAAGCTGATTTCCGTCTGCGTAAGCGTCCTTGAAGGTTTTGCGCAAATCTACAAAAGAAATTCCGTTT
Source organism: Ruminococcaceae bacterium UBA7147 (assembly GCA_002491825.1). Classification (GTDB taxonomy): domain Bacteria; phylum Bacillota; class Clostridia; order Oscillospirales; family Acutalibacteraceae; genus Ruminococcoides. The sequence continues at coordinate 2,166 of DKWR01000037.1, read as the reverse complement.
GTATTCAGCGTTAAGGAAATCTGCTCAAAATACGCATCGTCGTTGTACTTATCATGAACGGCAGGCAGAACGTCGTCTGAAACATATCCCGTTGACGGAGCAAACATAACCGTTACGGGAACATTGATTGCATTTTTGAACTTAACAATTGTGTTTACGTTTTTTTCAAGCTTGTTGTCCGTAGACACAGGCTTGTTTATCAGATAGCCGTTACCGCAGTTATAAACTCCGTTTGCGCCGTTGTTGCCCGTATCGAGGCTGTAGTAAGCATTCAGTCCTACCCAGAAGCTCCTTGCAGGGAACTGGTCTGCAAAGTAGCTTTCAAACTCCGTGCCGAAGGTTCCGTCAAGAACCTTGTCAACGGTGACTTCGGGAAACTGCTGAAGATAACGCTTTTCGGACGAGCTGTAGTCTGATTTTGGATTAAACAGAAACCAGACAGCCATTCCGAATATGAAAATCAAGAAAACGAATGCAGGGACATATCGTCCTGTTCTGCTTCTGTCGTCTTTAAAACGCATATTTTTGCTCCTTATTAAAATCTGAAATACAAGAACGGATTGTAGCTCTGGTCAACAAGGCTTGCTGTGCTGACAAGCAGAATTACAACGCAGAACAGCGTTTCGAAAATCCATATGTGCCTTGTATCGGAAAAGCGTGAATACAGCTTTGCACCAAGCGGTGTGCTTGCAATTGCCGCAACAACAAGCAGCGGCAGATAATTCAGGATAAGCGTGAGCGCCTGAGCTCCGCAAAGTCCGTTGCCGAAGTTGAACAAATTGGTTAAAAAACTTCCAAGCTGCGACATATCGGTAAAGTAGAAAAGTCCCCAGCCGATAATTACAATAAATATAGTGTAAACGTGCTGTAAAACGGCAGGCAATTTCTCAAGAAAACGCTTGAGGACAAATTTTTCGAGGATAAGCAGTAAGCCGTAGTAAAGTCCCCAGAGCAGGAAGTTATACGACGCACCGTGCCACAGTCCCGTAAGTCCCCACACTACAAGAAGATTGATTATCTGTCGCTTAACGCCCTTTCGGTTGCCGCCGAGTGGAATGTAAACGTACTCCTTAAACCACGTTGACAGCGAGATGTGCCATCTTCTCCAAAAGTCGGTAATTGACTTTGCAATATAGGGGTAGTTGAAGTTTTTGAGGAACTCAAAGCCGAGCATATTACCCAAGCCACAAGCCATATCGGAATAACCCGAGAAGTCAAAATAAATCTGAAACGTGTATGCAATAATGCCGACCCACGTTCCTATAACTCCGTTTTCGTCCGTTGTAGCAAACATTGCGGTAGTCAGTGTGCCCATCTGATTTGCAATAAGCACCTTTTTGCCGAGTCCCACCATAAAGAGCAGAACACCCTTTGTGAACTGTTCAAGCGTTTCTCTGCGGTGAGTGAGCTGATAAGCAACGTCCTTATAGCGGACAATCGGTCCTGCAATAAGCTGGGGAAACAGTGCAACGTACGTTCCGAAGTTTATAAAGCTCTTTGAAACGGGAGCGTCGTCACGGTAAACGTCGATTACGTAACTCATTGTCTGGAAAGTATAGAAGCTGATGCCTATAGGCAGGCTGATTTGCAGCTCGGGAATATTTAAGAACGGCAGCATATTCAGCGTTTCGGTTATCATACCCGTGTACTTGAACACAGCAAGAATACCTATGTCAAGCACGCAGGTGAGAATCAGAAACAGCTTTTTCTTCTTTTCATCCTGTCGGAACTTATCAACGAGAAATCCGCCGATGTAGTTGAAGAAGATGTTGAACACCATAAGCAGAACGAGCATAGGCTCGCCCCAGCCATAGAAAATAAGGTTTATGATAAACAGAAAAATATTCCTGCCCTGCCTCGGCACAAGATAGTACGCCAGAAGCGTTATCGGCAGATACGCAAACAAAAATACAAGGCTTGAAAATACCAAACGGGTATCCCCCTAAAAATTAATAATTATTTTAATTAAGAATAAACTATAATATAATTACAATTTACAATTAAAAATTAACAATTGAGGGTCGCTGTGCTCCGAATTTGTAATAGTGCGTGTTGTATGGAACGGTTTGTTTGCTGATTTTATATTGATATATCGGCAACGTTTCGGGACGTGTGGGAACCCGTCCCCCTACGAAATCAAATACAAACGTTTCCTCTATATCCGTA
>DKWR01000008.1 GCA_002491825.1 Ruminococcaceae bacterium UBA7147 | reverse complement strand
GGCGAACACAGTTCGCCGCTACAATAATTCCGCATTCCGAATTAATATTAATAACAGAAAAAGGTGATTTACATTGTCTTTTCCGCAGGATAAAATCAGAAATTTCAGCATTATTGCTCACATAGACCACGGCAAAAGTACGCTTGCCGACAGAATATTGGAGCAGACGAACTCTGTTTCGGCTCGTGATATGGAGTCACAGCTCCTTGACGATATGGAGCTTGAGCGTGAGAGGGGAATTACAATCAAGGCTCGTGCCGTAAGCGTAATCTACAAGGCTGACGACGGCGAGGACTACCTCTTTAATCTCATTGACACCCCCGGTCACGTTGACTTCAACTACGAGGTTTCTCGTTCGCTTGCCGCCTGCGAGGGCGCAATTCTCGTTGTTGACGCATCGCAGGGAATTGAGGCGCAGACGCTTGCAAACACATATCTTGCCGTTGACAGCGGTCTGGAGATTGTACCGGTTGTCAACAAGATTGACTTGCCAAGCGCTGACCCCGACAGGGTTATTCAGGAGATTGAGGATGTTATCGGAATCCCTGCCGAGGACGCACCGAAAATTTCGGCAAAGGCAGGAATCAACATTCACGCCGTACTCGAAAAGGTTGTTTCGGACATTCCCGCTCCGACAGGCGACGTGAACGCTCCGCTTCGTGCGCTGATTTTTGACAGCTACTACGACAGCTACAAGGGCGTTATCATATACGTAAGGCTCAAAGAGGGACAGATTCACCCCGGCGACGAGTTTATGCTTATGGCTACGGGCAGTAAATTCAACGTTGTTGAGTGCGGACTTATGCACGCAACGCAGATGGAAAAGACCGACGGACTTTACGCAGGCGAGGTCGGCTATATTGCAGGCTCAATCAAAACGCTTGCAGATGCAAAGGTGGGCGACACCGTAACGCTGACTTCAAACCCTGCCGAGGAGCCTTTGCCCGGATACCGTGAGGCTCAGCCGATGGTTTTCTGCGGTATTTATCCCGTTGACGGCGCAAAGTACGGCGACTTAAAGGACGCTCTTGAAAAGTTACAGCTTAATGATGCGGCGCTCTCGTTTGAGCCTGAAACCTCGGTTGCACTCGGCTTTGGTTTCCGTTGCGGATTCCTCGGACTTCTGCATATGGAGATTATTCAGGAACGTCTTGAGCGTGAATATCAGCTCGATTTGATTACAACCGCACCGAGCGTTATTTACAGAATCACACGCACAGACGGCACGGTTGAGATGATTGACAACCCCACAAACTACCCCGACCCCTCTCTCATTCAGACGGCGGAGGAGCCTGTTGCAGACGCACATATCTACACACCGAAGGAGTACGTCGGCAACATTATGGAGCTTTGTCAGGACAGGCGAGGAACGTTTGTTGATATGCAGTACATTGACGCCGACAGGGTGGATTTACACTATATTCTTCCGCTTGCCGAGATTATCTACGACTTTTTCGATACGCTCAAATCACGCACAAGGGGCTACGCTTCATTTGATTACGAGATGAAGGAATACGTTCCGAGCGAGCTTGTGAAGCTTGACATTATGCTCAACGGCGAGGTTGTTGATGCACTTTCGTTTATCATTCACAAGGACAAGGCGTACGGCAGAGCCAGAAAAATGGCTGAAAAACTCAAGGAGAAAATCCCCAGACAGCTGTTTGAAGTGCCGATTCAGGCTTGCATAGGCGGCAAAATCATAGCGAGAGAAACCGTTAAGGCTATGCGCAAGGACGTGCTTGCAAAGTGCTACGGCGGCGACATCAGCCGAAAGAAGAAACTGCTTGAAAAGCAGAAGGAGGGCAAAAAGCGTATGCGCCAGCTCGGCTCGGTAGAGGTTCCGCAGGAAGCGTTTATGGCTGTGCTTAAATTGGATACGGACTGATTTAATTCGGAATGCATAATGCGTAATTCGGAATTAATGATATAGTAAAAATAATTTTTGAGTATACTTGAATTATCCTTTGACATATGTTATAATAAGTTCAGGCAAAACGAAGTGAATAACTCATGGTAACAAACGAACCCCCTGCAAGGTCGCAACTTGCAGGGGGTTCTATTCCGTTTTTTGGCAAGGAGGCTTAACCCTTAGGCTGGTTGCCATTATCTTTTGCTATCCAACCATTTGCATATGTAGTAGGCAACTACACTTGCCGTGACAGCAAGAATAAACGAAGTGAAATCACTCATGGTAACACCCCCCTTACTTTGCCTGTTTAGGGAGTGGCAACAAAGTAATTTTAACATGCTTAATACGTAAACTCAATGCAATTTTGCATTTTGCAATAAAACAAAAAGGTCGGGCAACCGTTTTGCGGTTAAACCCGACCTTTGTTTTTAATTTACGTTCAGTTGTGCAAAATTATGCCTTGCCAACCGAGCCGAAGAGTTCCATCTTCTCCTTAACAGTAGCCTTGATAGCCTCTGCACCGGGAGCGAGGAGCTTTCTGGGGTCAAAGCCCTTGCCCTGAAGGTCCTTGCCGGCCTCAATGTACTCTCTTGTTGCTGCTGCAAATGCGAGCTGGCACTCTGTGTTTACGTTAATCTTTGAAACGCCGAGAGAGATTGCCTTCTTAATCATATCGGCAGGAATGCCTGTGCCGCCGTGGAGTACGAGGGGCATTTCGCCTGTGAGCTGCTGAATAGCGTCGAGTGTTTCAAAGCTTAAGCCCTGCCAGTTTTCGGGATACTTGCCGTGAATGTTGCCGATACCAGCTGCGAGCATTGTTACGCCGAGGTCTGCAATCTGCTTGCACTCTTCGGGGTCTGCACATTCGCCTGCACCAATTACGCCGTCTTCTTCGCCGCCGATTGAACCAACCTCAGCCTCAAGTGAAAGACCGAGCTTTTCGCAGGTTGCAACGAGTTCCTTTGTCTTTTCAATGTTCTCCTCAATCGGATAGTGTGAGCCGTCAAACATTACGGAGCTGAAGCCTGCTTCGATACAAGCCTTTGCGCCTTCGTATGAGCCGTGGTCAAGGTGAAGTGCAACGGGAACTGTGATGTTAAGCTCCTCGAGCATACCGTTTACCATACCTACTACTGTCTTGTAGCCGCACATATATTTTCCTGCGCCCTCGGAAACACCGAGAATTACGGGAGAGTTAAGCTCCTGTGCTGTTAAAAGAATTGACTTTGTCCATTCAAGGTTGTTGATGTTGAACTGACCTACTGCATAGTGGCCTGCCTTTGCTTTTGTAAGCATTTCTTTAGCATTTACTAATGGCATTTTAATCTTCCTTTTGTAAAAAATTTCAGCAGAAAAACGTCTTTCCCTGTTGAGTTAATTTTATTATACAATATATTTTTTTAAATATAAAGCCTTTTGCGCAAACTTTTTGATAATTTTTTAACAATTTATCAATTTGCCTTGTTTATCGGCGCATTTTGATGAATAATCACGAAATTTTCATAATTTACTCACACAGTTGTTTCATAAGTTTGTTGATTTTAAAAATTTTAAGATGTATAATTAAACTGTTAATTTAATTCGGAATGCGTAATTCGGAATGCGGAATTAATGGTCGGTCGAGAGCCTCGACACGCAAAACTCCGAATTTGTAATGTTGCGTGTTGTTTGGATAAGTTTGTTTTCTTTGGATTGATTGATATATCGGAACGTTTTGGGACGTGTGGGAACCCGTCCCCTACGGCGATACAGGAAACGTTTGTTTTTAGTCGTAGGGACACGGCGTGCCGTGTCCGAAGTGGCAATCAAACTTTATCGATTAAACCGTAGTTATAGAGGACAACAAACCT
>DKWR01000049.1 GCA_002491825.1 Ruminococcaceae bacterium UBA7147 | reverse complement strand
GCACTCGGCTAAATTATAGTTTAGGATAATAGCGGAATAAATGAATCACATCTAGATTATTTTGTGTAAGCAAAAATTGAAATAATAGGGGGAGGTAACGGAATGTTCAGGGGCATTACAAAACGCTGGATGCTCAACACGCTCAGCGTAATACTTACAATCATAATTTCAATTGTTGTCTGCCTTATATTTCTTGTTACCTACCTTTTTCAGAGCAGCGTTGAACAGAGCCTGAGTAATACAAGCAGTGAGCTTTCACTTGTTTTTTCGGGTTACACAAGCGACAGCTCGACAAGCTTTGCCTCATCTGCAAGAGATTATGTTGAAAATTTCAAGAAAAAAGAGCAGATGGAGGTTATGGTCATCAACTCAACAGGTAGGGTTGTAATGACCTCAACAGGATTTATCCCATCCGACGATACAACGCTGACCGATTTTGATCAGGCAAAGGAAAGCGCAGATGGCTTTGTTTTCTGGAACGGCAAGTTAAGCTCGGGCGAAAGCGCAATGAGCGTAACACGCATCATATCAAACGACAGCGGAACGGTTGTCGGCGCAATCCGATACATAGTTTCTATGGATCCCGTAAACAGCAGAATTATGCTCGTTTCGGGACTCATAATCGCCCTCGGTCTTGTCATTATTTCGCTCGTAATAATTTCGGGACTTACGTTTATCCGCTCAATTGTAAAGCCGATTCGCAACCTTTCTCTTATTGCGGCGCAGATTGCCCACGGCGACTTTTCTGCTTCGGAAAAAATTGAGCATAAATATGACGATGAAATCGGCGACCTCTGTGACGCAGTCAGCGATATGGCGAAGGACTTGCAGACCACCGAGCAGATGAAAAACGATTTTATCTCCCGTGTCTCTCACGAATTGAGAACACCGCTTACCGCAATCAAGGGCTGGGCAGAAACAATGCAGCTTTCCGAAAGGGGAAAGCTTGACCGCAAAACCTTTGACAAGGGTATGGGAGTTATAATAAAGGAAAGCACACGTCTTACAAGCATTGTTGAAGAGCTCCTCGATTTCAGCCGTATTCAGAGCGGCAGAATGGTGCTTATGAATGAAAAGCTCGACATACTCGCCGAGTTTGACGAAACCGTATATATGCTGAAGGAACGTGCCGTAAAAGAGGGTAAGCACCTGCTTTACGATGAGCCCGAAGCGGTTTATCCGCCTGTTTACGGCGACAGAAACAGGCTGAAACAGGTTTTCCTCAATGTAATTGACAATGCACTTAAATACACGCCGAAGGGCGGAGTAGTTGCGGCTCAGGTTATCTACAGCAAGGACGAACCCGACGTAATAAAAATCGTAATCACCGATACGGGCTGCGGAATTTCCGCCGAGGATTTGCCTAAGGTTAAAGAGAAATTCTACAAGGCTAATCAGACCGTCAGAGGTTCGGGAATCGGACTTGCGGTTGCAGACGAAATAATGAACCTCCACAACGGTTCACTCGAAATAGAAAGCGGAGAGGGAGTAGGAACAACCGTAACGCTCACCTTCCCTGTATATAAAGAGGGCGAAGTACAGGCTATGCCCGAAAACATAAAGCTTTAATGAAAGGAAGTTTCAATGGCTAAATCATGTTGTAAACAAACAAAGAAAATCACGTCAATTGGCGGCAGTGCGCTGATTGAAGGCATAATGATGCGTGGTCCGAAGCGTACCACAGTATGCGTAAGAACAGGCGAAAAAGAAATCTACAGCGAGGACATCAGCATCAATACATTAGCCTCAAAATGTAAGCTTTTCAAGCTGCCGTTTTTCAGGGGTATTGCAGGTCTGATTGACTCAATGCGTTTGTCATATAAATCTCTTATGCTTTCAGCCGACAAAGCGATTGAAGCGGGAGAAATTGAAGAGGAAGAACCGTCAAAGTTTGAAAAATGGATTGACGAAAAGTTCGGCGATAAGCTTGTAAAAATCCTTATGGTGTTTGCCTCAATCCTCGGCGTTGCGCTTGCAGTAGGACTTTTCTTCTTCCTGCCGTCGTTTCTGTTTGACCTTTCGGCAAATTTTGTCCCCGTATTCAAGGGAGAGGGAGAAGCTGCCGTTTTCTGGAAGTCGGTGTTCGAGGGCGTTTTAAAAATTGTTCTCTTCCTGCTCTACATAGTTGTGTGTTCGCAGATGACCGAGATGAAGCGTGTATTTATGTATCACGGCGCAGAGCATAAGACTATTTTCTGCTACGAAAACGATGAAGAGCTCACCGTTGAAAACGTTAAAAAGCAGAGCCGTTTCCATCCTCGATGCGGAACAAGCTTTATGGTGCTTATGCTGATTGTCGGAATCGTAATCGGTCTTTTCATTCCCGTTGCACCGTTCGGAATCGGATTTTTGCGCCCGGTAATTAAAATTCTTCTTCTTCCGCTCACCTGCGGAATCGGTTATGAGCTAATCAAAATCTGCGGCAAGCACGACAATGCGCTTACAAGAATAATTGCCGCACCGGGACTCTGGGCACAGAGAATTACAACAAAAGAGCCTGACGATAAAATGATTGAGGTTGCAATCGAAGCAATCAAGGCTGTAATTCCCGAGGACGGCTCGGACATAGTTTCAAAATGATGACCGTTAGAGAAGCGTATATAAAATGTAAGGAAATCCTTGCAGACTCGAAGATTGAGAACGAAACCTTTGAAGCTCTCTGCTTGTTTGAAAAGGTGACAGGCTTTGACAGGCTCGGCATAATCTCGCACGGTAACGAGCAGATAACCGAAGAAAAGCTAACCGAGCTTTTAAGCCTTGTAAGAAGGCGTTGCAATCACGAGCCGTTACAGTATCTTCTGGAAAGCTGGAGCTTTTGCGGCTTTGATTTCTGCGTCGGAAAAGGCGTGCTTATTCCACGAGATGATACCGAGGTGGTAGTAAATCTCTGCCTTGATTATCTTAAAAGCAGCGAAAGCAAAAAGGTAATTGATTTGTGCGCAGGCAGCGGAGCAATTTCCGTTGCGCTTGAAAAGCTTGCAGGTGCAGATGTTACTGCGCTTGAGTTGAGCGATGATGCGTATAAATTTCTCGAAAAGAATATTAAATTAAATAATTCAAAGGTAAAAGCCTTAAAAGGCGATGTTTTTAATTCCTTTTGCGACTTTGAAGATAACACCTTTGATTTAATAGTATCAAATCCGCCTTATATTAAATCAGATGACATTCAGACGTTGCAGGCAGAGGTTCAGCAAGAACCAAGGCTTGCGCTTGACGGCGGAAAAAGCGGCTATGATTTTTACGAAGCAATAATAAAGAACTGGAGCGCAAAGCTCAGGCACGGCGGTGCGCTTGCGTTTGAGCTGGGCGAAAATCAGAGCGATTATGTAGCAAACCTTATGAAGTCACAGGGCTTTGAAAATATCTGCTCTTCTCTTGATTTAGGCGGAGTGCAAAGGGCAATAATCGGGACAATGAATTTAAAATAGAAAATTTGTTCGATATTTTTACCGCTTTTATATTGCAATTTTTATCTGTATATTTTATAATCTAAATGAAATAAACTATAATTTAATGCGGAATGCGTAATTCGGAATGCGG
>DKWR01000021.1 GCA_002491825.1 Ruminococcaceae bacterium UBA7147 | reverse complement strand
AGCTGTTATTGCGACAGCCCCTTAATCTTTGCAATTTAATTTTATCAGTAAACTACAACTCTTGTGCCGTATCCTGCTTTCTGATAAATCTTCTTTACAGCGCTGTAGGGTGTGTTTACGCAGCCGTGAGAGCCGTTGCCCTTGTAGGTATTTCCACCGTACTCACTGTTTGAACGCCAACTTGCGTCGTGTATTCCCACGCCGCCGTAGGTGAATCCAAGCCAGTAAGAAACAGGACAAGAATAATCTGCACCTACAAGCACAGCAGGCGACTGACGCTGAAGAACTGTAAATGCGCCCTTTGGTGTGTTGTGATAACCGTCGGCATTTCCCGTTACAACATCTGTGTGGCAATAAAGCTCACCGTTGCGGTAGTACCACATATGCTGCTGTTTAAGGCTGATTTCAATATATGTACCTCCAACGCTTACGCCGTATGCATTTTTGGTAACAGTCTTTGAACGAGTTGCGTAGGTACCCACAACCTTTGTCCTGTTTGAGCCGTTGAGCTTATAAGGCTGAACACGGAAGTAATAGGTCTTATTATTTGAAAGTCTTACAGTGTTAAAGTAGTTGTTTGTTGTACTTCCGAGCTTTTTAAATGTACCGTTCTTTGAAGTTGCATAGTAAATATCGTAGCCGGTAGCGTACTTATTCTTGTTCCAAGAAAGGCTTACTCTTGAAAGCTGTGAGGTCATTGAATAGTTGGGTGCGCTCATTCCGCAGATAAATTTGATATCGGCAGACGGAGCTGTGTATGATGTGTTGTAAAGCTCACGGAACGGCTTTACGCTATAATAATATGCTCTGCCAAGCTCAACGTTTTTGTCAGCAAACGAAGTTGTGCTGTTGCCTCTGATTGTTTTATAAAGCACATACTTTCCGTTTGTGCTTCCGCTTGCACGGTAGATTTTATATCCCGTTGCCTTTGAATTGCGATTCCACGCAAACTCGATAACGTTTGATGAACGTTTCATTCTCAAGCCTGTAGCTTTTCCGGGCTGTGTGGCAGTCTTTTTAACTGTACCTGCACCCTCGTACTTTATGTTGTCAACAGCAACATAAGCAGATATTTTGAAATGATACTGCGTGGTATGTGAAAGCTTTGAAACCGTGCAGGTATTTGACTTGACTTCGGCAACCTTCTTGAATGTATTTGAGTTGTCGGCATTTTTACAGTAAACATAATATCCCGTCGCACCGCTTACCTTATCCCATGTAAGGGTTATTTTATCGGTAAGAAAGCTTGTCTTAACAATATTCTTTACATTTCCGATAATTATAGAAGGGGGTTTCGTCGGATTTGTAGCAGTCGATTCGGTCACAGCAGTTGAAGGCTCTGTTGTTTCTTCCGCTACTGTTGACGCCTCAACAGTATCTACAACAGCATCGCCCGAAACAGCAGGCGTCGTTTCACTTTCAGCCCCATATGTACTTGTGCCTAAAACCGCAATTGCGGAAAACACAGTAATCACCGCAAGCAAGACTGAAAATATACGTTTAAACTTTTTTTTCATTCTTATTCCCTCTTTCACCAATACATATCAAAATGATATGCTAATCAATAACAATAGTATATACTAAAATCTGTAAAAAATAAAGAGTTTTTTCGGTAAAAATTTTGTAATATTTGTTTGTTTTACAATGAAACAACTAATAAATCGCTGACGCTCCTTATTTCTGCGGAAATTTACTTGATTTTGTGTTATCCGGACAAACATCTGACGAAATTCTTTCGTCGTACTGCTCAACAGCCTTTCTCACTCTTATACGCAGTCGCTCAAAGGGAGTATCTTCCTTGTTGTCAATTATCTCCTTTGGATAAAGCTTCTTCGGGGTAAGGTTTGAGGCACCCGGCTGGCTGTACATTCTCAGTACAATTCCCTCGTGCTGAATCAAAGCAAAAAGCTGGCTGAGTGATTTGCAGGCGTCAATCTCCTTCAAAAGCTGTTCTTTAGTTTTTCTGCGGTAACCTCTGACGCCGACACTTTTCACCCGTTTCACCAACCTTTCATACAACTCAAAATTATAAACTCCATTTTCCTGATATTGCTTTTAATGGATATTATATCTATTATACTTAATCTTCACATAATTTTCAATACAAAAATCGACTTAATTTATTTACATAAAAACAAAAATATGATATGCTTTTAATAATTTAAAGGGTTTACGGCATCAAAAATAAGGAAACGGAGAAATTAATATGAAAAGGATTACTTGTATGCTTATCGCTTCGGCGATTATACTGTCGGCGGCGCTGTGCGGCTGTACAAACGAAAAAGAAAACAGCTCAAGCTCACAGGCTGTAACTGCGGCCACTGATACTACCGTTAAGACAACGGGAAATAAAATTCACATAAATGACAGCACCCTCGGTGAAATATGGATTACCGAGCTTGACGGCGTACCCGTAAACGAGCTTGACAACAACAATTTTTCGGCTGACTCAAATCTTAAATATTATAATGAAAACGGAAAAGCCGCCTCAAGCGAGGGCATTGACGTTTCTTCCTACAGCGGAAATATTGACTGGAAAAAGGTCAAGGAAAGCGGAATTGACTTTGCTATGATAAGAGTCGGCGGCAGAGGCTACGGAGAAAAAGGCGAAATGTACACGGACGAAAGAGCTCTTGAATACATAAACGGTGCAAAAGCCGAGGGAATTAAAGTCGGCGCATACTTTTTCTCGCAGGCTGTCAGCACCGAAGAAGCAATTGAGGAGGCAGACTATGTAAAAACCGTTCTCGGCGACATAAAGCTTGACTATCCCGTTGCCTATGACTGGGAAATCATCAAGGACGACGACGCACGCACTGACAGCGTGAGTGCAAGTCAGGCTACCGAGTGCGCAAGAGCTTTCTGCGACAGAGTTAAAGAGCTTGGTTATACGCCTATTCTCTACTCCCCAAGCCGTGAGCTGTACTTCAAGTACGACCTTTCCCGCCTTGCCGACATTGACATCTGGTACTGTGAATATGCAAACGTGCCTACATTCTATTATGAGTTTTCAATGTGGCAATATTCCGCAACAGGCACAATTGACGGAATTGAGGGTTCGGTAGATTTGAACATATGCTTTACAAACGTAGCAGAATACGACTGATATTTTATGCTTTGATAATTGGTTAGTTATAGTATAAAGTCAGATAAACGATAATTTAGCGTTGG
>DKWR01000044.1 GCA_002491825.1 Ruminococcaceae bacterium UBA7147 | reverse complement strand
GCACTCGGCTAAATTATAGTTTAACTTCTAAAAGTGATGACAATATTAAATACCCCCCCTAATAAATTAAGTCGGTGATAAAATGTACGCAATTAAAACAACAAACCTTACGAAAAAATACAAGGACAAAACCGCCGTTAATTCGCTCAATCTTACCGTAAACAAGGGCGAGCTTTACGCTCTGCTCGGCGTGAACGGCGCAGGCAAGTCCACCACAATCAAAATGCTGTCCTGCCTTGTACCGCCCACAAGCGGTGACGCACTTCTGCTTGACAACAGCATTGTCAGCGACAGCGCAAAGGTGAAACAGCTTATAAACGTTTCTCCGCAGGAAACCGCCGTTGCCGAAAAGCTCTCGGTGCGTGAAAACCTCGAGCTGATTGCAAGAATCTACGGCGCCGACAGGAAAAGCGCAAGGCGCAAGGCTGACGATATGATTGAGAAATTCGATATGGAGGAAATCCGGAACAGCCGTGCAAAAACTCTCTCGGGCGGCTGGCAGAGAAGACTGAGCATTGCAATGGCGCTTATCTCCGAGCCTGAAATCCTCTTTCTCGACGAGCCTACTCTCGGTCTTGACGTGCTTGCACGCAGAGAGCTGTGGAGCGTGATTGAAAAGCTCAAGGGCAGAATCACAATTATTCTCACAACACACTACCTTGAAGAAGCCGAGTCGCTTTCCGACAGAATCGGAATTATGGCTAAAGGCAAGCTTAAAGCCGAGGATACGGCTGAAAATCTCAAACGCCTTGCCGATACCGACAGCTTTGAGGAAGCGTTCATCACAATTGCAGGGGAGGGTGTAAAATGAGAACTTTTGTCTTTGCTTCACGAAACACAAAGGAAATTATGCGTGATATGATTACGCTGTTTTTCGGACTTGGCTTTCCGCTTGTGCTTATGGTGCTTTTGTCGGCTATCAACGCCGGTATTCCGCAGGAAGCCGCCGAGGCAACAAAGCTGTTTCAGATTCAGAATCTTGCACCGGGAATCTCTGTTTTCGGCTTGAGTTTTATATCGCTTTTTTCGGCACAGCTTATTTCAAAGGACAGAACAACCTCGTTTGTTCTCCGCCTGTTTACGTCGCCCTTAAAAGCGTTTGAGTTCATTCTCGGCTACACACTTCCGCTTGTGCCGATGTCGCTTGCACAGTCCGTTATCTGCTATATTGCGGCAATCATCTTCGGACTTCAGGTAACCCCGAACATACTTCTTGCCGTAGTTGTTAACATTCCGATTGCGCTTGTGTTTATCGCACTCGGACTGCTTGCAGGAACATTCCTCAACGAAAAGGCTGTCGGCGGAATATGCGGCGCTTTACTTACCAACCTTTCGGCGTGGTTTTCAAATATATGGTTTGATACTGCGCTTGTCGGCGGCTGGTTTGAGTCGATTGCAAACGCAATGCCGTTTGCTCACGCAGTAAATGCGGCTCGCTATGCCGTTTCGGGCGAATATGCCGAGATTATGCCCGAGCTTTTGTGGGTGATTGTCTATGCAGTCGCACTGCTCGTGCTGGCGATTACGGCTTTCACAATAAAAATGAAAAGGAACAAATAAATGCAGAAATCCCTTTCCGCTCCCTCTGTGCGCTATCATCTGATTGACGCATTAAGAGGCTTTGCACTTGTCAATATGGTGGTGTTCCACCTGATGTACGATATTTTCAATATTTTTTCAGCCGGAACAGGCTGGAACAGCGAACCGCTCACAATAATATGGGAGCGGTTTATCTGCTGTTCGTTCATAATTCTGTCGGGCGTGTCGTTTAATTTTTCGCACCGCCCGTTCAAAAGAGGAATAATTTTAAATGCTTTCGGCTTTCTGATTACGGTTGTCACCGTGCTTGTTATTCCGAGTCAGGCTGTGTGGTTCGGAATTTTAAACTTCCTCGGCTGTGCAATGATACTTGCGTATCCTTTAAAAGAATATCTTGAAAATATCAAGCCTGCCGTCGGCGCAGTTTGCAGTCTGCTCCTGTTTGCGCTTTTGTACGGAGTCCCTGACGGCTATGTCGGCTTTTTCGGGATTGAGCTTTTCAGACTGCCCGAATTTCTGTACGGCTTAAAGGCGCTTGCGTTTATCGGCTTTTCGTCTGCCGACTTCCACTCAACCGACTATTTCCCGATAATACCTTGGATTTTTCTGTTCATATTCGGTTATTTTGCGTGGAGGGTAATCAAAAACTGCAACGCAGACAGATTTTTTAAACGCAGAATCCCGTTTTTTGACTTCATCGGACGTCACACCCTGATAATCTACATTCTCCATCAGCCGATTATTATTGGAATTTTAGAAATTTTGAGCATATGTTTTGAAAAATAACTGCATACAAAATGAAACGAGCCGGCATTGTAAAAATGTCGGCTCGCTTCGGGAGAGAGTATATTTTAAGAAGAAAGAATTTGCATACTTTCGTAGCTATTTAATTGATATATTACATATGTATTACTTTTTACTTATCGTCATACATTCGGAGCAAAGCTCCATACTGTACACCATATTGTCTTTTGCGACCATCGTAATCGGAGTTTTTGGCGCAAGCTTGTTGAACATCACAAGAAAGCTCTCGTCGCCTCCGTCGTGCATACCCGTTACAACACGCTTAACGTTGTTTTCCTTTACAAACCCTGCTACGGCGCTCGGAGCGTCGTCGTGGAACAGAACGGTCATATCCGCACCCGCTTCCTTTGAAACAAGGTAAAGATATTCAATCTGGTCGCTTACGGTTGTGTAGTTGCCGGTCGGCTTTAAGATGCTGAGCACCCTAAGCTCACAGTCGCAGTCGTCGGCGATTTTCTTTGCCGTTTTGATGATTCTGTCGCAGTCGTACTGGCTTGTAACGCATGCGAGTACCGACGACCTGATTTCTTTCATTATTTTGTCACCTCCTTTTGTTATTGTGCTTATATCATACGAGTCGTTTATGAAAACCATATATTGTAAATGTGAATTTACTGTGAAAGTTTTATATTGTTTGGAAATTGCAAAATGCGTTGATAAACTATAATTTGCCGAGTGCCTCGGCGGGCAAATC
>DKWR01000013.1 GCA_002491825.1 Ruminococcaceae bacterium UBA7147 | reverse complement strand
TAACTCCACACTCCACACTCCACAATCCACAATCCACACTCCAAACTATAAAACGTTACCTATATATCAATTTAAAATTCGGGCAACCATTTTTTCAAAACAACCCGACATTTCCACTCGATTTGCCCGCCGAGGCACTCGGCTAAATTATAGTTTACTGCACTAGATATGTATAAAAATAAAGCCGAGTACAAGGGATAATTCAATAGTTTTTAAGACAGCTCAAACAGCCACTTCGTCAATTCATCTTCTGCAAGGTGCTGAATATCAATGTTTCCGCTGACGGTTGAAATATTGTAGTCTGCCTTGCCGCTGCCGTAAACAAACTTTCCGTCCTTGTTTTTGCCTGCAAAGTCACTGCTGAAATTACCGCTTACACTGCTGTAGTTTGCCGTAAATCCGTTTTCGTCGCAGTTTGTCCTGATATTCACATTTCCGCTTACGGTTTCTGCACTGATTTCACTGTTATTTTTGCCGACGGTGAGGTTAAGCCCGGCCGAAACGCCCGATGCGTTGAGCTTTTCAATTTTACCGCTGACTGTACATTCGCCCGATACGGTTTCAACGTCAACGTCGTCTGCCGAAACTGCGACAAAGTCAACCGTACCGCTTGCAGTGTTTATGTCGGCTTTATTTCCCTCAAAGCTGTCTACTTTGATTGTTCCCGTCGCTGTTTCTATATCGAGAGTATCAGCATTTATGCACTCGGCAGTAAATTCTGCGCTCGCCGAGCTTACGTCAAATTCATCAAGCGAAATGCTTTCGGGCAGAGTTACGGTCAGCTTTTTGGGCGACATTGTAAACGAAAACCAATTAAAACCGAAGGCATTTTTGCTGTCGTATATTTTAAGCTTTCCGTCGTCAAGGCTCCAGCGCATTGCGTTGTCGTCGTCCTTGTCGTATGATGCATTTTCCGAAATTTCCACCTTATCGGTACTGCCGTTTTTGATTTCAACCGTACCGCTCGTCCAGTTAATATCAATTGATTTAACCTCGTTTTTGTCAAACTGTGCACTGCCTGTTGACATTTTGTCAAGGTCTTCACCTGAAAAGCTGAACAGCTTGAAGTTAAACACATTGTAATTTCTTACCCCGATTATGCCCACAGTCAGAAAACCGATAAGAAGTACGCTGATGATTGACCAGATTATTATTCTGTTTCTTGCTGATTTTCTCATTTTCTCGCCTCCGCATAGTCAAATATTGCTTTCATAAGATTCTGGAGTGCAACCGCAACGAGGAAGATTATCCATGTTACCGTAACGGTGAAAAATCCCGTTGCAATTGTTATATAAATGTATATGAATGATGTTGTTACCCATAAAATAGCCACAAGCACCTTGTACAGAGCTGAGGTTTTGCGCTTTTGTCCGTTGAACTCCTTGAAGCTCTCCACCATAGTTTCGTCCGCTCTTGTGTAGCCGCTTTTGTCCCTTGTGAAAACAACAATGACGGTTGCAATTGCAATCATCAGAAACATAAATACAGGGCTTATTGTAACAATCGGAGTACTTGCAAGCAGAATGCAGGGAGTTGTGCAGGAGATATACATACCTATTGCAACGGCTTTCAGAATTGCATTTATCCTCATTTTCGAAGCTTTTTCAGGATTTTCCTCAAGCATAATGTCCTTTGTCCTGTTTCTGTAAATCAGAAGTCCTGTTGCAACGCTTATCATAAAGAACATAAAAACAGGGCTTATGTTAACAAGCGGTGTACCTGCAAGCAGAATACAGGGCGACACGCAGAGTATGTACAGCGCAACGGCAATTCCGGTAAAAATTGAGTTTCTGCTTTTTATTGCCGAATGCTGTTCCTCTGTCATTGCGTTTTCCTCAATCGGGTTACCGCCGAGAGCCTCCAACAGTTCGCTAATATCGCCGATTCCTGCAATCGCAAGGTTATAAGCCTCGCCCTCGCTTTTGCCTTCGGTTAGCAAATCGTGGTAGCGGTCGATTGTGTTGCGTATGATCTCCTCCCTAAGCTCATAGGCTTGCTTTGTTTTCGGAGCTGTCGCAAACAGATTTTCAATATAATCTCTTAATTTCGGTTCCATATTATCCCTCCGTAATTATCAGTCTGTGTGAAGCAGCGTATCAAGCAGACGCTTTGCCTCTAACCACTCGTTAATTTTCTGCTGATATGTTTTTTTGCCAAGCTCGGTGATTGTGTAGTATTTTCGCCGTGCGCCTGTGCTCTGATCGCCCCAGTAGGACGAAATACAACCTGCGTCCTCAAGCCGCTTGAACGCAGTGTAGAGCGTAGCCTCTTTAAGCTCGTACATCTGGTTTGATGCCTTGTAGACGGCTTTGTTGATTTCGTAGCCGTAGCTGTCGCACTCCATAAGCTTTGCAAGAATTATCGTGTCGGTATGACCTCGTATAAGGTCGGCAGTAATCGACATATGAGCACCCCTTTCGGTTATCGTAGATATATAATAACACGTAGTACCTCACCTGTCAAGGTATTTTATGAAAAAATATAATTCAGGTGATAAAGATAGAATAATATGTGAGGGTGGGACATTATTAAGAGTGTGGAGTTTGAAGTTTGGAGTGTGGAGTTTCGGGTCGGTCGAGTGCCTCGACACGCAAACCGAGTGGAAAAGTCGGATATATAGGTAAAAACGGTTGCCCGAATTATAGATAGATATACAGGTAACGTTTCGGGACGTCAGGGATGCCGTCCCCTACGGATATAATCCAAACGTTTGCTATATATCAAATTAAACTAAAAATATATTCTGAATTTTCACATAAATTATGTTTACCTTATTGAAAAGATGTGGTACAATATTATAAATATGTGCTGAATTGAATTTTCACACAAAAACGAATAACTCAATCACAACAGGAGGTTTATTTTAATATGCCAAATACACAAGCTCTGAAAAAGGCAAAGGCGCCCACGCTTAAGGAGCAGGGCAGGTTCAAGGCTTTTTTCTCAAACAACCTTTTTATCATACTTGCGTTTTTAGTGCCGTTTGTGCTGATGACAACGGCGTTTGCGCTGATGAAGGTATCGCCGTTCGGCGACCAGCAGATTCTTGTAACGGATTTGTGGCACCAGTACTTTCCGTTCCTCGTTGACTTTCAGGACAAGCTAAAGCACGGCGAATCGCTGTTCTGGTCGTGGACGCAGGGTGCCGGCGTAAACTACTTTGCGCTGATGTCATACTACCTTGCAAGTCCGTTAAACTTTGTTTCGGTATTCATTCCGAGCGAATGGCTCAGAGAATTTCTGATGTTCTCGGTTGTCATAAAGGTTGCCTGTGCAGGTATGTTTATGGCGATTTTCCTCCGCAGTGTATTCAAGAAAAACGATTTTTCACTCGTTTTGTTCGGCTGTTGTTTCTCGTTCTGCGCATTCTTTATGGGCTACTACTGGAACACAATCTGGCTTGATACCGTCTGCATTACTCCGCTTGTTGTGCTCGGTGCGGTTAAGCTCTTAACCGAAAACAAGTTCCGCCTTTATGTTATAACGCTTGCGCTTTCGCTCCTTGCAAACTACTACATAGGACTTTTCACCTGCATTTTCGTACTGCTTATTTTCATCGCATACAATATTGTAAAGTGGGAGAACGTAAAGACCTTCTTTACAAAGCTTTTGAGAATGGGCGTTTTCTCGCTTATCGCAATCGGAATTACGGCGTTTTTCCTCTTGCCTGCGTTCTTCGGATTGCAGAACACAAACGCCTCGGGCAGTTCGTTCCCGTCAACGTTCAGCATCAACATCGGCAAGTCCAATGATTTGCTCGGCGTACTGACGGCAATTCAGCAGATTCTGTCAAACTTCATCACGTTTATTTCTCCTGCTACAAAAGAGGCAGACGCACTTCCGAACATCGCCTGCGGCACTGTTTCAATTGTGCTGGGCATACTTTTCCTCACCTCAAAGAAAATCAGACTCAAGGAAAAGATTGTAGATATGTGCCTTATCTTCTTTATGATTTTAAGCTGTATCATCAGACAGCTTGACTACATCTGGCACGGCTTCCACTTTACAAATATGATTCCCTACCGTTTCAGCTACCTTATCAGCTTTGTGCTTGTTGTAATGGCATTCAGAGCGTTTATGCTGATTGATTTCAGCTCGTGCTGGGACGTTCTGCTGGCGGCTCTGGGTTCGGCTCTTGTTATCCTGTTTGCAATCGGCACTCAGGAGGCTTATACAATCATCGGAACGGCAGTTATTGCCCTTGTAGTATGCACAATGCTCTTCCTATATACAAGAAGAATAGTTCCTAAACAAGTACTTCTGATTGTGCTTGCCGTCGTCGTAATCGGCGAAAGCGGTGCAACGGCATATATCGGCGTAAAAACCACTACGGTTACAAGCACATACGACTATCCCCGAGGCGGCGAAACTACCAAACAGGTTATCAACTATATGAACAGCCTTGAGGAGAACACAACAGAATTATGGCGTGCAGAAACAACCTCAACACAGACTCTCAACGACGGCTCGCTCAACGGCTACAACGGTCTTTCAATGTTCAACTCAATGGCTAATGTTGACACAACCCGTTTCTTTGAGAACTTCGGTATGATGGGCTGGAAGAGCGGCAACAGATACACCTACGCCGAAGGCTCGCCTGTTACAAATGTGTTTATGAATCTGAAATACATCATCTCACGTGACGGAGTTTACCGCAACACCTACGATTTGTCAGAGGCTTATGCGGTTGGCAACGAAAAGCTGTTGAAGAACGACCACTACATTCCGATGGGATTTATGGTAAACAATAATCTTACGCAGTGGGTTGAAAACGACAACGAGGATCAGTTCAATCCGTTTGACCAGCAAAACGAATTCTTCAAGCTTGCAACGGGAATCAACGAGAATGTGTACACTTCGCTTGACGTTGTTTCACAGGGACATTATGATTACAATAAATTCCCCGTAACCAAAACCGCATACGGCAACTATTCGTTCAGCTGTACAGACGCATCAATCACACCCCACGTAAAATGGAATTACGAAGCTCCCGAGGACGGACTGTACTGTATGTACGCCAAAATTTCGGGCGGTGACAATGTTACGGTAATGCAGAACGACGCCGCACAAAGCTCCACCTACGGAATGGGACGTCCGTATATTGCCTGCATAGGCTACTTTAACAAGGGCGACAAGATTTCCGTTTATTCCCAGCTTGAGCAGGGACAGTCAGGCTCGGCACAGGTTTATGTAAACCTTCTCAATCAGGACGTTTTTGAGAAAGGCTACGAAAAGATTAGCAAGGACGTTATGACAACGACAAGTCTTGCAGGAAGCTCAATGGAGGGCACGATTGACGTAAGCGAGGACGGCTTGTTCTATACCTCTATCCCCTATGAGGAGGGCTGGACAGCTGTTGTTGACGGCAAGGAGGTTGAAATCACTCCTGTAGGCGGTTCGCTTTTAGCGTTCCCGCTTTCAAAGGGAAGTCACGAAATCAAGCTGTACTATTATCCCAAGGGATTCTGGCCGGGATTTGCAGTAACGACAATATGCCTGCTGACGTTTGCAGGACTCTGCGCTTACGCGTACATAATTAAAAAGAAAAAGAAAAGTAATCAGGTAATTAATTAAAAACAAAGGTCGGAACATCGCAGTACAGCGGTGCTCTGACCTTTTTTAATTCGGAATTCGGAATGCGTAATTCGGAATTAAAACAAATTACTATTTATAACAACAATACTTTTCCATTATATCCAAGGCTCCCCTTTTTGAGGGGAGCTGTCATTTTGTTTGCAAAATGACTGAGGGGTGGAGATGAACTTATCCTTGTTTTTACACGTTCTTCTACCCTACCACCCTTCCGGCACAGCGATAAATCGCTGTGCCACCTTCCCTCAAGGGAAGGCTTGGCTATATCTCAAAAGTTGACTATTCTAAAATTTATGTTACTGCTTTTTCGACAGTCTGAACCGCACCCGAGAAAATGGGTGCGGTTGCTTTGTATTGTATCTTATTTTTACCGTTTCTTTTTTATGAATTTACAATTGAACGCTGAACCTCGGATGCGTCTATTACGTTTACAACGCCGTTTCCGTCAAAATCTGCAAGCTTTTTCTGCTCGTCCGTGAGCGTAACAAGGTCAACGTTTGCTTTGAGAATTTCCGTTGCGTCTGCTACGGTGATTTTGCCGTCAAGGTTTACGTCGCCGAGCTGATACTCACTGCCCGTACCGACAAACTTAATTGAGTTGTTCTCGGCGTAGGTCTGGGCGGCACTTCCGTTTTCGCCGTAGATTACGATATTCGGATAATTGTTCATAATCGGCGGTGAGAAGGTGTTTATCTGATAAAAGTCCTCACTTCCTGCTGTCATAACGGCACGCTTTGCCGCACCCTTTACAATCATTATTCTTTGACTTTCGCACATACGAATCTCGTACTCACAGCCGCTGAAATACTTTCTTGCAAAAGCCTTATACTCGCTCTCTGCGGGAGAAACTCCGAACATACTGTAAACAAAAATATCCGTTTTATACGTGTCGCTTTCTTTGTACATCTTCTTGAACAAATCGTAATCAACGTTGCCGGTGTTGACATCAATGCCGAATACCAGTTCATCATCAGACGCTTTTTCAAGCTCTGCAAGCGTTGCGTCAATGAACATATAACCGAGTTCTGCATCGAATGTATAGTTCGTTCTGCCACCGAAATACTTCTGGCTCATTGACTTGCAGTCGGCTTTCATCTCCTCCTCGCTTCCGCCGAAAATGGAAATCTTTGTAGGAATCTTTCCGCCGTTCAGGTATTCGCTGAAATCATAGACCTCGTCCGAAACATAGCTCGGAGTTTTGGAATACATAAGCTGAATTGAAATGTCCTCGACGTCCTTCATCGAGTAAATCTGCGCTTTGGTAATGGTGGCGGTTGCCTCCTGTTCCTCGCTGTCATACACATAATCCGTGCAGTCTTTAAAATACGTCAGCTTTAATCTGTTACCCTGCATTTTCGGATTTGAGCCGCCGAGATAAATTTTTACAATGAACTTTTCATTTTCTTCTGCTGTCACAAGCTTTTGCGCAAGCCTTGTGTCCATAACATTGTCGGGAATCATATGGTTGTCGCCGCATCTGTGGAAGTCAATGCAGTAGCCGAATGCGTATTCGCCGACAGAAGTAACGGTAGCGGGAATTGTAACGGCTGACGGATGTTCATAGCCGAGCAGTGCGTAGTCTGCTACGGCTGTTACCGTTTTGCCGTGAATCTGCTCGGGGATAACTATTTCGGGATAAACGATTTCGTCCGTGCTCAAATCAGGCGGAAAAACGTTGTGATTGATAAGCGTGAGCGTACCGTCGGGGTTGGTTCTGTAAACAAGATAGTCCTTGCAGAAAACCTCGGGAAGGTCGTAGTCCTCGGGATAGTATATCTTTTTGGAGCATTCCGTCATATCATCGATTGATGACATCACAGAAACCTGATATTCAATATAATCTCCGACAAATCTTAAGCAGTTAACGAACACGCCGATGCTGTCGTCGACGGAAATTATCGCAGCCGTCTGTGACAAGCCTGTTTCAGAGGTATTGTCCTGCGTTCCGCTTTCACAGATGTTGTCCTTTGTCACCTCGCAGATATCCGAGGTGTTGTCGGAATAGCTGATTTTTATTTTCAGACCGTAGAGCAAATCGTCAGGGCTTTTTGTGAAAATATCGTTAGGAACTTCCGTAATCTCAACCGTCGAAATTGTTTTGGTTTCTGCGGCAAAGGTTGAAAATGCCGATATGCAGGAAAACGCAGTCAGCACAGCCAGAAGAACCGATAAGAATTTTAGCTTTTTCATAATATCTCTCCTTTGTATTGTAATAGTTGTATTAAGTTTACAATACAATATTATAACACAAATTAAGAAAAGTCAATAGCGTTCGGCAAATTTTTAGATACATTTTATGCAAAATGTATATTTACTTTTATTGTAGCGGCGAACTGTGTTCGCCCTTTCACAAAAATGCGTTGCAATTTTTGTGCGGACACGGAGTGAGTGTCCCTACGACTAAAAATAAACGTTTCCTATATCGCCGTAGG
>DKWR01000065.1:2894-21386 GCA_002491825.1 Ruminococcaceae bacterium UBA7147 | reverse complement strand
GAGCCAGTTACCGTCACCGTTACCAACGGCACGCATTGACTCAATAACGAGTTCTGTAGGAATCTCAACGCCGTCACCTGTTACAGTGATTTTGAGTGTTTCGGGGTTGAATGTGATTGTTACATCACAAACTGACTTTACATTGAATGTAAAGTTGTCATCGCCGCCATCAACGCCGTACCAGTTAAAGTTACCATCTGCTGTATTTTCAACAACTTTAATCTGGTAGTCATTCATGACTGCTACATCGGTATATACCTTTTCGTATGTACCGTCTTCCTTTGCTGTCATTACGTTATCAGGTGATAATGAAGCATCCGGCTGCCAGGTAGGACCGTCACCGGTAAGTGCATCAACACCAGCTACTTTATACACTGAACCGTCAGCAGCTGATACGCTGATGATAGTTACAGATAATGAAGTAACAATAAGCATTAATGAAAGCAAAAGGCTGATTGCTTTTTTGAACATTTTCTTTTCCTCCTTAATATGATAATGCTTCTATAAGCATATTTATTATATAACAACAAACCGCCAAAAGTCAATAAAAAAATCCTTTTAGCGGTAGCTTTTTTACAAAATATTGTTTTTTCGTTGAGTTGCACAAAAGCCAAATACTTCTTTTGTTATTTATAACCATTTACATTGTGAGATTGCCAGTTCCAAGAGTCTTTACACATATCTTCAAGCGTCTTTTCAGCCGTCCAGCCGAGTATTTCTTCGGCTTTTGAGGCATCAGCGAAACACTCTGCAATATCACCCGCACGGCGAGGCTTGATTTCATAGGGAATTTCAATCTCGTTTGCCTTTGAGAATGCATTTACAATGTCAAGAACACTGTAGCCTGTACCTGTTCCGAGATTGAAAATTTCTGTTCCCTTATGCTCGGCGGAATAATCAATAGCCTTTACGTGTCCTTTTGCAAGGTCAACAACGTGAATGTAGTCACGAACGCCCGTTCCGTCGTGGGTAGGATAATCGTTGCCGAAAACTCCGAGGCATTTAAGTCTGCCTGCCGCAACCTGCGTTATGTAAGGCATAAGGTTGTTCGGAATTCCGTTGGGGTCTTCGCCGATTCTTCCGCTTTCGTGTGCGCCGATAGGATTAAAATATCTTAAAATGACAATCGACATATCGGGATTTGCGTTTGCGGTATCAGTAAGAATCTGCTCCATCATAAGCTTTGTCCATCCGTAGGGATTGGTCGGTGTGCCTGTAGGCATTGTTTCTACAAGCGGTACTGTCTTTGGAGTTCCGTAAACGGTAGCAGATGAGCTGAAAATAAAGTTATTCACGCCGTACTTCTTCATTGTTTCAAGGAGAGTAAGCGTTGAGTCGATATTATTTCTGTAATACTCAACAGGCTTTTCACAGCTTTCGCCTACTGCCTTAAGTCCTGCAAAATGAATTACTGCGTCGATTTTATTCTCCGAAAAAATCTTGTCTACAGCGGTTTTGTCGCACACGTCTGCTTCGTAGAGAGGGATTTTTCTGCCGGTAATCTCCTCAACTCTGGCTACAGCCTCGGGACAGCTGTTTGAAAAATTGTCGGCAATTACAACATCATGTCCTGCGTTTATAAGCTCAACACAGGTGTGAGAGCCGATATATCCTGCGCCGCCTGCAAGTAGTACGTTCATAGTAAAAGTCCTTTCAAATTATATTATATACCGAGGACACGGCACGCCGTGTTCCTACGGCAGGCAATAAGTTAAATTAATATTTCCGAATTGAATCAAGCCTTTTCGGGTTCGGGATAGTTTTCTCCGAAGGTTTCTACCGTCACCTTTTTCATAACCTGTGCATCAAGCGGCTTGTCGGAATAGTCAGTGTCGCACTCTGCAATTTCATTAACAACGTCCATTCCCTCAATCACCTTGCCGAAAGCTGCGTACTGACCGTCAAGGTGGGGAGCGTTCTTGTGCATAATAAAGAACTGTGAGCCGGCGGAGTCGGGCATCATTGAACGAGCCATTGAAAGCACTCCCTCGGTATGATTGAGGTTATTTTCAAAGCCGTTCTGCGAAAATTCACCCTTGATTGAGTATCCGGGACCACCGCAGCCTGTACCGTCGGGACAACCGCCCTGAATCATAAAACCGTGGATTACACGGTGAAAGGTAAGACCGTCATAGTAGCCCTTGTTTACAAGGCTGATGAAGTTATTGACGGTATTCGGAGCAATTTCGGGATAAAGCTCCGCTTTGATAACCTTTGAGTTTTCCATTTCAATTGTAACAACAGGATTGTTTCCCATTTTAAACACCCTTTTCATTATATATAGTATATTTATATCGGAGCAATAGCAGGAACGAAATTTCTCACCACTGCATAAGCCGAAAACAAAATAAGAAAAATTACGAGAAATTTCAGATTGAACACCGGAGATTTAAACTTCTTTTCAAACACAACCTTCAACAGAAGCTCTGCATACATTGCGATTCCCAGTAAAAGCAACGCAATTATTAATGCGTTTTGCCTTAACGAAAGCAGGACATCTCCGTTCATAAGTGCGATTACCGCCCTTGTATCTCCGCAACCGGGACAGTAAAGTCCTGTCCATTTGTAGAACTGACATTCGGGGAGCATAACGTACTTTAAAACAAAATGAGCCAACAGCCACAATGCCGCTACAGAAACAAAGGGAAGTAAAATTACAAGCACCTTCTGATAGGTTTTATATCTTTTCAAGCTTGCCTCCATTGATAAACGTGCAAACTAACAGTTTACTGCTAAATCCGTTTAATGAGCATAACCAAACTCATCAAAGTATGAGTAATTCGGATAACTGCCATAATACGTTGAAGGCGAATTAGCAAGAAAAACAAACACAGCTATTATTATTACAACAGAAACTACAAGTCCTAAAGCTGATGTTATAATACCGGCAATAGCCATACCCTTTGCATTTTCTCCTTTTTTAATTGATACTATGCCAAGAATCAATCCTACGATTGCAGTAGGAACAGCTAAATAAACAAAACAACATAAGCAAGATAACAGACAACAAACAATTGAGCAGATACCTAAAACCATTGACGCAATGCCCAAACCTCTCGAACCATCCTCGTTATAATTCTGTCCGTTCATATAGGGGTCATTGTACTGATAAGGCTGATTGTACTGCTCCTGATAATTCTGCTGATAGTCATACGGCTGAACATTGTAACTGTTATATTGACTATTCTGATCCTGATAGCCATTCGGCTGATTATAATACTGATTGTTCTGCTGACCGTACTGTTGGTCATACTGCTGACCATATTGCTGATTGTACTGCTGACTATAATCCTGATTGTACTGCTGATTATAGTCCTGTGAATTATTTTCCTGCGGATTGTTATATCCATTATTGAAATTTTCGTCCATTGTTGCCTCCACAAATCTTTAGAATTGTTGTCTTAATTATATGATAAGAGTTGTAATTTGTCAATTTTATAATTCAATGCTCATTGTAGCAAAAGCGTTGAGGTCTGTTCCTGCAACATTGCCGCTTAAAAATTCGTAGTAGCCCTGTGAGCCGACCATAGCTGCATTGTCGCCGCAAAGGGATTTGTCGGGCATATAGAATTCATAGCCACGTTTTGAACATTCGTCCTGCAAGGTTTTGCGCAAAAGTGAATTTGCAGATACACCGCCAGCGATTACGAGCTTATTTACGTTATAATCTTCTGCCGCCTTTAAAAAGTTGGTTGTAAGGCAGTCAACTACAGCATAACGAAATGATGCGCAAACGTCTGGCTTGCTGATTTCAACGCCCTTTTGTGCAGAGTTGTGAATCAGATTGATTACGGCTGTTTTAAGTCCCGAAAAGCTGAAATCGTAGGGTGCGTCGTGAACAATAGGGCGAGGTAACTTGAAAGCAAGCGGATTGCCGTTTTCGGCTACCTTGTCAAGCTCGATTCCACCGGGATAAGACATACCCATTGTGCGAGCCGCTTTGTCAAAGGCTTCGCCTGCGGCGTCGTCACGAGTTTTGCCGATGATTTTCATCTTTGTGTAGTCCTCAACCATAACGATGTGGCTGTGACCTCCTGAAACTACAAGGCAGAGAAACGGCGGTTTTAATTCCTGATTAGAAATATAATTCGAAGCAATATGCGAACGCAGGTGGTGCGTTGGCACAAGAGGGATTCCCGTTGAAAGCGAAAGTCCCTTTGCAAAATTCACGCCGACGAGAAGTGCGCCGATTAATCCCGGAGCGTATGTAACGGCAATTGCGTCGATATTTTCGAGTATAATATCTGCCTGTTCAAGCGACTGTCTGACTACGGGAACTATTGCCTCGGCGTGACGGCGTGAGGCGATTTCGGGTACTACTCCGCCGTAAAGCTTATGTTCTTCAACCTGTGATGCTACAACAGAGGAAAGAACATTTCGTCCGTCCTCAACCACTGCGGCGGCTGTTTCGTCGCAGGAGGATTCTATTGCAAGTATTTTCATATATAAATCCTTTCATTCATTTACAAATATTTTGTCATTAAAATTGCGTTTTCTTTGGGGTTGGAGTAGTAGTCCTTTCTCTCTCCTGCTTTGATAAATCCGAATTTTGAGTAGAGTGAAATTGCAGGCAGATTGCTCTCCCTTACTTCAAGCGTTATAAAACTGAAATTGTTTTTCTTGCCGTAGGTCACAAGCTCGTTTATCAGCGCAGTTGCAACGCCCTTGTTTCTGTACTTTTCACGCACCGCAACATTGAAAATATATCCCTCGTCAATTACTATGCTCATTCCTATGTAGCCGATAACCTCATTTTCCTCTTTTGCAACGAGAAAAAGTGAGGTTTCGTTATTCAGCTCCTCTTCAAGGCTCTGCTTTGACCAAGGATGCGAAAAACATTCGGTTTCTATTATATATACGTCCTCAAGCTGACCTGATGTCATTTTTTCAATTCTCATAGCTTTTAATTATTTCCTTTACAGAATTATAAATCTCATCACGACATTCTCTGTAAATAAATTCGTTTCCGCCGTAGGGGTCGCAGATATTGAGTACTTCTATATCCTTACTCGGAACAAAATAACACTCCGACAAAATTCCGGCGTGGCTTTGCGACATACAGTAGAATTTCTCGTATTTTTCAAGAGGTGCGTCCTCAATATAGGTCGACCTTGATTTTGAAAGGTCAACGCTGATTTCTGCGCATACCTTTACGGAGTTTTCGGAAACGGGAGCACCCGTAATCGTGGAAAGTCCGAAGCTTTCGGCGGTTACGTCTATCCCTTTTTCATCTGCAAGCTTATTGAAAATCCCCTCAGCCATCGGACTGCGACATGTATTGCCCGTACATACAAACGCTATATATCTTTTATCCTTTTGCATCATACCACGTCTTTCCTATCGCCGCATCGGCAGTCAGCGGAACGTCAAGCGTAACTGCATTTTCCATTTCTTCCTGTAGGAGTTTTGCTACTATTTCGCTTTCTTCCTGCGGAGCTTCTACAATAAGTTCGTCGTGAACCTGCAAAATCAGCCTTGCTTTCAGTCCCTCTTTTTTGATTCTGTCATTCACCTTTACCATTGCAATTTTGATTATGTCGGCGGCTGTACCCTGAATCGGCATATTTCTTGCAACACGCTCGCCGAATGCACGGAGCATATGTTTACCCGAGGTGAGCTCGGGAAGATAACGCCGTCTGCCGAACATTGTTTCAACATATCCGTCCTGCTTTGCCTTTTCAACAACGTTTTTCATATACTCGTCAACGCCGCTGTAGTGGGAAAGGTAGTTTTTGATGTACGTTGACGCCTCTTTGTTGCTTACGCCGATGTCCTTTGCAAGCGAAAATGCGCCTATTCCGTAGACGATTCCGAAGTTTACCGCCTTTGCACGGCTTCGCATTATCGGAGTGACCATATCAAGCGGCATACCGAACACCTGCGATGCAGTTATTGCGTGAATGTCGTCATTGTTTTTAAACGCTTCAATCATATTTTTGTCGTGCGCAATGTGGGCAAGCACACGCAGTTCAATCTGCGAATAGTCGGCGTCTACAAGCACCCAGCCCTCCCTTGCGCAGAAAAATCTTCTCATCTCTCTGCCAAGCTCCGTACGAACGGGAATGTTCTGCAAATTAGGCTCGGTGGAGCTGATTCTGCCTGTTCTCGTTTCGGTCTGATTAAAGCTTGAGTGGATTCTGCCGTCGTCGCCGATAACCTTTAAAAGTCCCTCGCAGTAGGTGGAGTTGAGCTTTGCAAGCGTGCGGTACTGCAAAACCATTTCAACAACGGGGTGCTCGTAACGCAGGCTTTCAAGCACTTCTGCGTTTGTGCTGTAGCCGCTCTTTGTCTTTTTCTTGCAGGGCAGTCCCAAGTCCTCAAACAAAACTTTTCCGAGCTGTTTCGGGGAATTTATGTTAAACTGCGTTCCCGAACTCTCATAAATCGACTTTTCAAGACTCTTAATCTGCTCCGACAGCATTTTTCCGTAGTCCTCTATGCCCTGTCGGTCAACGTCAAAGCCAATATTTTCCATTTTTGCAAGCACGTTTGCAAGCGGA
This sequence comes from Ruminococcaceae bacterium UBA7147, assembly GCA_002491825.1. Taxonomy (GTDB): domain Bacteria; phylum Bacillota; class Clostridia; order Oscillospirales; family Acutalibacteraceae; genus Ruminococcoides. The sequence continues at coordinate 14,886 of DKWR01000065.1, read as the reverse complement.
ATTTCAATATCAACTAACAGCTTTTCCTGCTCGTTAGCCTTGATTTCGCTGTTCAGCTTTTCGCAGAGCAAATCGTAAACCGCAAGCGCTCTGTATTTTTTGCAATCTTCGTTTTCTGTTGTCGGCAATTCAATTTCGTTGAGCTTACAGAGGTTTTCGTCGGAATAATCCTTTGACGAAGGCTCAAGCAGATATGCCGCAAGCTCCACGTCAAAAACAAGCGACTTGATTTCAAAGCCGTTTCTGTCTGCATACGCAAAAATTGACTTTGAATTTCTCGTGTATTTTTTGATTTTTTCGTCGCATAAGAGTTTTTCAAATAACTCCTTGCTTTCGCTTGAATATACCTTGCCTTCGTAAAGGATTGCAAGTGATTTTAATTCTTTATCAGAAAATTCTGCATTGAAATGCAACTTTCCACACTCAACAATATTCTTTAAAAGAATATTGTCATCTTCATTTTCCACAACTTCGAGCGATTTTACTTCGTTGTGCTTTTCCTGCGGGACTTCTGTTTCGTTAAGACCGAATTTTTCGATTAAAGAAAAAAGCTCCAGCTTAGCCATATATCTTGCGCACTCGGCAGGATTTTCCATATTTACCACGTACTTCTGCACTTCCGTATCAATCGGAGCAGTGCGGCAGATTTCACCGAGCATACGGCTTAAAATAGCATTTTCCTTTGAATTTTTCAGCTTATTGCGCACTCCGTCCTTAATTTCAAGCTCGTCAATATGGTCGTATATATACTCAACTGTGTGGTATTTCTTTATAAGGTCACCTGCACCCTTCGGTCCGATTCCTGCAACTCCGGGAATGTTGTCGGAGGAGTCACCCTGAATAGCTTTAATCTCAATAAGTTCAAGGGGAGTTACGCCGTAATCCTCCATAATCTTTTCGGGAGTGTAAAGAATATCGTCCTTGTTTGTGCAGAGGTGAACGCTTGTTTTGTCGGAAACAAGCTGTAGGCTGTCACGGTCACCCGTTGCAATAACGCACTCGTCGTCGCTGTTTTCACAGGCAGTTGCAAATGTTCCGAGAATATCGTCAGCCTCAAAGCCCTCACAAGTTACGATTTTATAACCCAATAATTTCAAAAGCTCCTTAAGCGGTGCCATCTGCGAGGCAAGCTCGGGCGGCATACCCTTTCTTGTTGCCTTGTAACCCGAATAAGCCTTGTGTCTGAAGGTCGGTGTTTTAAGGTCAAAGGCTATTGCAACCGCATCGGGATTTTCTTCGTTTTTCAGCTTTGTAAGCATTGTGAGAAAGCCGTAAATTGCGTTGGTAAACTGACCGTCTTTTGTTGTGAGCGGTCTGATTCCGTAAAACGCACGGTTTACAATGCTGTTTCCGTCAATAACAAGTAATCTCATAGCTTATACATCACATCCGTAACAATTCCGTTTTTGTAGTAAATTCTCGGCACACGCTTGCCGACAAGGCATACAACCTCATAGTTGATTGTACCCGTATTTTCTGCAATCATATCCGCAGTGGGCTCACCGTCATTGCCTGTTCCGAAAACAATTACCTCGTCGCCTGTTCTGACATTTTCAATGTCGGTAACGTCGAGCATTGTCTGATCCATACATATTCTGCCCACAATTTTTGCTTTCTTTCCGTTTACAAGCATATAACCCTTTTCGGCGTTGTGGCGGATATAGCCGTCGGCGTAACCGATAGGCACGGTGGCAATCTTCATATCACGCTCGGCGGTAAATGTTCTTCCGTAGGAAACGTCTGCTCCCTTTTTCAGCTCTTTAACGTAAGCAACCGAGGTTTTAAGCGTCATCGCAGGAACAAGGTCAAGCTTGCCGTAAAGCTTTTGCGAGGGTGACAATCCGTAGAGAATAATTCCTGCACGAACCATATCGCAGTATGTATAGCGGTAATCCTCAATTGCTCCGCTGTTTGAACAGTGGCAGATTGGTACGTTGAGTCCGTTTTCAGCAAGCTTGTTTTTTACATAATTAAAGTTATTGTACTGCTTATTTGTAAACTCTCTTCCCTCCTGTGCTTCGTCGGACACGCAGAAGTGAGTAAACAAACCCTCAAGCTTAAGATTAGGTAGCTTGCAGGCTTCGCAAATTTCTTTTATAGAATAATCATCTCTCGGAAATTCCTGACACATAAAACCGATTCGGCTCATACCCGTATCAGCCTTGATGTGAATTTTGCACTCACAGTCTTGCTTTGCACACTCGTCTGAAAGCGACCTTGCATATTCAAGAGAAAAAACAGCCTGAGAAATATTATATTCCGAAAGCCTTGCAGCCTCGGTAACGGGAGTGTAGCCGAGAATAACTATCGGCAGAGTACAGCCCGAATTTCTGATTTCCACGCCCTCGTCAATATTTGAAACGGCAAAAAAGTCAGCGCCGAGTTTTTCATATATATGGGCAAGCTCAACTGCTCCGTGACCATAGCCGTCAGCCTTGATAACACAGCAGATTTTAGCTTTGCCGCCGATTTTATTTTTAATTTCATTAAAATTATGGGCGATTGCATCAAGCGAAATTTCTGCCCATGTTCTTTTTACAAATTCCATTTTTAACCTTCTGTCCGGATTATTAATCAAACCGAAAATAATCGGATTGCTATTACTTTATTATATATCTTTTGCATATTTAAATCAACACAAACGCTGATTTTGGAACAGCTTTTTCAATATTTTACATCAATTGTGCATTTTACTTGATTTTTTTACATATTTTTGCTACTATAATAAAGTATTGTTTACAAAATCTATAACACACAGGAGGAAAGAATGATTAGCACCAACAACATTATAGTTCTTTGTGCGTTTGCCGCTTACCTTGTATTGATGATTGTAATCGGCTTTGTCTACTCAAAAAGTACCAAGAACAACGAGGACTACTTTCTGGGCGGAAGAAATTTAGGCGGCTGGACTGCGGCACTTTCGGCGCAGGCTTCCGATATGAGCGGCTGGCTTCTTATGGGACTTCCCGGCTCGGTATATCTTGCAGGTACGGGTGAAGTGTGGATTGCAGTCGGTCTTTTAATCGGCACAATTCTCAACTGGTACATCGTTTCGGCAAGACTCAGAAAATACACAATTGTTGCAGGAAACTCGCTTACAATTCCAAGCTTTTTCCAGAACCGTTACCGTGACAAGAGGGGAATCATCAAAATCGTTTCCGCTGTTATCATCGCTGTATTCTTTACGGTTTACACAGCTTCGGCTTTCAGCTCGGGTGCAAAGCTTTTTGCTACACTGTTCTCGGACGGAAATGCGGAAACAGGAAACTACAACACAATTTATATGGTCGGACTTTGCATAGCCGCACTCGTAATTCTTGTGTACACCTTTATGGGCGGCTTCAAGGCTGTCTGCACCACAGACCTTATTCAGGGCTTGCTTATGCTTATTGCGATTATGTCTGTTCCGATTCTCGCATATGCAACTCTTACTTACAAAACAGGATTCTCGGACGCACTCGTTTCAAACGGCGTTTCAAATCCCGACAACTTCCTTAATTTCCTGAAAAACGACGACGGCACTCCTATTTCTGCCGTTTCGATTATTTCAAACCTCGCATGGGGACTCGGCTACTTCGGTATGCCCCACATTCTTGTAAGATTTATGGCTGTCAAGAGCAACAAAGAAATTAAGAAATCAAGAAAAATTGCAATTACCTGGGTTGTTATTTCACTTGCGGCTTCCTGCCTTATCGGTCTTGTTGCAAGGGGCTACCTCACAACATCTCTTGAGGGTTCATCAAGTGAAACGGTGTTTATCCGCACAATTCAGCAGTTCTTCTCGGAGAACGGTATATTAATCTTTATCGGCGGTATTTTCCTCTGCGGAATTTTAGCGGCTATTATGTCTACCGCAGACAGTCAGCTTCTTGTTACGGCTTCGGCTGTTTCGGAGGATATGTACAAGGGCGTTATCAAAAAGGACGCTTCCGAAAAGAACGCTCTCTGGGTAGGAAAAATAGCAGTTATCGTTGTTGCCGTAATCGCATTCTTTATTGCTATTGACCCGAATTCAAGCATTATGGGACTTGTTTCCGACGCATGGGCAGGCTTCGGCTCGGCATTCGGTCCTGTTGTACTGCTTGCGCTGTTCTGGAAACGCTCAACGCTTGCAGGCGCAATCTCGGGTATGGCTACCGGCGCACTCACCGTTATCGTATGGGACTACCTGCCGCTTGTAAACGGCGCAACGCTCTACAGTGCAACAAACCTTTACTCACTCGTTTTAGGCTTTGCGTTTGCACTGATTGTAAACGTTGTTGTATCCTTGCTCACAAAGAAACCGTCAAAGGAAATCCTTGACGAGTTCGATTCAATCAAAACAATTGAGATTTAATTCATATGCATTTCAGGGGGCGCATTTGCGTCCCCTTTTTTATGCACAACATTTTATTTTAAACTATTGAAAACAACGCTTATTTATGATATTATTATAGGGAAATTTACCAAAAGGAGATTAAACATTGGAAGGCTTTAACGAACAGGTTGTTAAAAGAGCTAACAAACCTAAAAATCTTATAATCAAAATTCTGTCTGTTCTGATTCTTATTATGATACCGATAGTATTTTCAGTACTCGCATTTGTAATTACTGCGTATATGTTCTACATAGGACTGTTTTTGTTTATGGGCGGAATATACGTTGTGTGGTACATAATCACCTCACAGACAGTTGAATTTGAGTATTCTGTTGCAGGCGACGAGCTTGAAATTTCAAAGGTAATTTCACTGCGCAAGAGAAAGCGTGTCTGCAAAGTGCCTATTAGAGAAATTGAAAAGCTTGAAAAGGGCGAGAAATCAGTTGCCGGTATAAGATTTACCAAGAGCTTTATTGCCGCTCGTGACATTGATGCAGACAGCGAAAACTATTATGCAGTTTTCAACAGCGCCGCCTACGGCAAATGCCTGTTGATTTTCTCACCCAACGAGCAGATTTTAGAGGGTATGAAAAGGTATCTTAACAAGGATATTGTTTTAAAGCTGTTCTACAACAGAAATGCAGGTTGATTTAATGGAGCAAACCGACAGAAATATAGTTAAGAAGGCAGTTTTTAACCGTCCCGACGACGCTAACAAAGGCACGCTTGGCTCACTACTTTGCATTTGCGGCTGTTTCGGTATGGCCGGTGCGGCGATTATGGCAGGAAAAGCGGCTTTAAGATGCGGACTCGGTCTGCTGAAAACGGCGTTGCCGAAAAGCATTTATCCAATTGCGGCAGGTGCAATTTTTGAGAGCGTATTTTTTCCGCTTGATGAAACGTCTGACGGTGAAATCAGCAAAAGCAACATTGATTTTCTGCTTTGCGAGGCTGAAAAGTCAAGTGCAGTGCTTATCGGGTGCGGCTTATCTGTATGTGACAATACAGAAGAACTTGTTAATTCTTTTTTAGAAAATTGCACCAAACCGCTTGTGCTTGACGCAGACGCACTTAATTGTGTTGCAAAAAATCCCGATATTCTCAAAAAAGCAAAAGCGCCGATTATTATCACTCCCCACCCCGGTGAAATGGCAAGGCTTGTAAAGTCAACTCCGAAAGCCGTAAACGAAAACAGAGCCGAGATTGCGGCTGATTTTGCAAAGGAGTACGGCGTTGTTACAGTGCTGAAAGGTGCCGGTACAATTATCGCTTCTCCCGAAGGCAGAGTCATGATTAACCGAACGGGCAATTCGGGAATGGCTACAGGCGGAAGCGGAGATGTGCTTGCAGGAATGACAGGCTCTCTGCTTGCACAAGGTGCAAATGCATTTGATGCGGCATCAGCGGCTGTTTATCTTCACGGTTTATCAGGTGATATTGCCTCCGAAAAGCTCGGCAAAATTTCAATGCTTCCGACAGACCTTATAGGCGAAATTCCGCAGGCTTTCAGAAAATGCGGTTTTTAATTCAACGGCTTGTTTGACGTAATTTTAAAAATAACAAAGACATATAATGTATAAAAACACCTACGGAGGGAATTATGACCAAGAGGGTTTTGAAAGCATTATATGTCTTTTCTTTTTTGCTGATTTTGCTTTTCAGCGGATGTCAAACTAAAAATGAGCCTGCGGATATTGTAACGGACTTTTCCGCAAATTTTAAATCAAGTTATCGTGATGCGGAATATTCAGGAAGTATCAGCACAAACAGGCAGGGCGTTGCGTACATAAGCATAAGCAGTCCCGAAGAGCTTGACGGCATAAGCTTTGGGTACAAAAACGGTGAGCTTGAAATGTCGAGGGAAAATCTTATTTGCAGTGCAGACGAGGCGTATCTGCCGCAAAAGAGCTTTCCGAGCCTTGTAAAATCAATTCTTGACGGCATTTCTCAGAGCAGAGCAAGGCTTTCAACTCAAAGCGACAGCGTATGTACATATAATTTAAAAACCGACAGCGGAGATTGCGTTATTACCACAGACAATGACGGAAAAATTTCGGGTGCAGAAATCAAAAACGCAGGGCTGAAAATTGAATTTTCAGAGATAAAAGCAGATAAAAACTGATTGATACATACAAATTTAAAATTCTGTCAAGGAATAATATTCACAAATTTTACGCCCAAAAATATTATGTAATAGCTGTATAAAAGCTATCGGATAGGCAAAAATATCAGTAAATAAATTATTTGGAGCGTGAAAGCCTTGAATATACGTCGTGGTGACATTTATTACGCCGACTTAAGCCCTGTTGTCGGCTCGGAACAGGGCGGAATAAGACCTGTTCTCATTGTGCAGAACAACGTGGGAAACCGATTCAGTCCGACGGTAATTGCCGCTGCAATCACAAGCCAGCAGTCAAAGGCAAATCTTCCCACACACATTCCTCTGCACGCAGACAGCTCGGGACTTGCAAAGGACAGCGTTGTTCTGCTTGAACAGGTAAGGACAATTGACAAAAAGCGTTTAAAGGAAAAAATGGGCTCGGTTGACGAAAGCGCAATGAACGACATTAACAACGCTATTTCAATTTCATTCGGATTAAACGCATAATACCGCTCTACATAAAACGTGCGGTAAATGACAAACGGCAGGCTGATTTACAGTCTGCCGTTTATTATATAAGATAAATGTTAAACCGGAATTTATATTTTTTTCTGCAAATAAATCATATCTACCAGTTGAGTACCTGCTTCATATATTGAATGGTCATAATTATCCGTGAAGAAGTTTTTAATACTATGCGAACGAATAAATCCACACTTCTCATAAAAAGGAATTGTCAACGGACTATCCCCTGTGCCAACTTGCAATATAGAATACTTCCCTTTGTATGTCGTAGCAACGAAGTCAATTAGTGCTTTACCATAACCCTTTCCCTGATATTCTGGTTCAGTTGCAATGTTTTTGATTTCAAGGATACCGTTCCCCTCGTCTGTTATCACACATTCGCACTTAACTCCATCATCGTCCAAAACATACATTGTCCCCTTATTAAGATACCTGTCTATCATATCCTCTTGCTCATCTGCTAATAGCAGCAACGGAAGAAATTGTTTTTTATTCTCCTTGATTTCTTTAATTTTCATATCAACTTGCTCCCTAAATTCCGATTTATCGCTCAAACGGTTTGTTGAATGAGCCGATTTCAATCAAGTTTCCTTCAGGGTCTGCGATATAGCAGGTTCTTTGTCCCCACGGTTCATCTGTAGGTTCTAATACAGGAGTGGCGCCTTTTGATACTGCCTTTGCAAATTCAATATCCACTTCTTCAAAAGTATCAACATACAATGCAATTTCAAAATGACCGTTTAAGCCTTTAAGATATTCATACTTTCTGCTCGTCATCTTTTCAAAGTTTTTTCTTTCGTAAAGCATAAAAAGTGTTCCGTCTTTTATCAGATAAACGTTCACAGCGTCTTCTGCTTCCTTGATTTCAAAGCCGAGCACATCACGATAAAATCTAATCATTGTTGGCATATCATCAACAAATAAACCAATTCCGTCCAATCTCATAGAACGCCTCCACTCTTAATTTTCTCAACCATAAGGTTTACGGTGTCCTCTATGCCGCTATTAGTGCAGTCAACGAAGTCAACCGTAATATCGGCGTACTTTTCGTATAGCGGCACTCTTACTTTATAGACGTCATCAAGGGTTTCGCCCTTTTTAAAGGCTATTCCCCTTGTCTTTATGTTCGTTACTCTGCGCTTGATTTCACCAAGCGGAACGTTTATGTAAAGCACCTTACCCTGTGACTTTAAATTCTGCATTGCTTCTTCGGAAAGCACCATTGAGCCGCCCGTTGCAATTACGGTGCTGTTGCATTCAAGCTCTGCGCCGACCTTTTCTTCAATGTCAAGAAAGCTGTCGAGTCCGTCCTCGTCGAGGATTCTTTGCAGGGGCTTGCCTGCAATTCTGCTGATTATTAAATCCGTATCGGTGAAGGAATATCCCAGCGCCTTGGCAAGCAGTACGCCGAGAGTACTTTTTCCCGAGCCGGGCATTCCGATTAAAATTATATTATCCATATCAAAGTATCCTTATATTAAGTGAGTCTGTGCTTGAGGTCGGGCAGGTTCTGTTTGACGAAAGCACTACAACCGTATCGCCCTTGTGAACAAGTCCTGTGCTGAGTGCTTTTTCCATAGCCTGCTTTGTTATTGCGTCCGAGGTACGTTTTTCCTCGCCGATTAATGCGGTAACGCCCCAGTTCAGGCAGAGCTTTCTGCAAACAAGCTGTGAGGTAACAACGGCAATAACAGGAACTTCGGGTCTGAAATGAACCATTGCCCTTGCAACTCTACCCGTTGCACTCTCAACAATAATCGCCTTTGCGCCGACTTCCGCCGCAATTTCCTTTGCCGCCTTGCAGATACTTCCTCTGATTGCGTTTTTATCCTTAACCGAGTGAGCCTCGATATACTCGTGAAGTGCGGTAAACTCGCCGTTATTCTCCGCCTCTGTGCAGATAGCGTCGAGCGCCTTTACGCTTTCAACTGGGTACTTGCCTGCCGCAGATTCGGCTGAAAGCATTACTGCGCTGGTGCCATCGTAAACTGCGTTTGCAACATCGCTGATTTCGGCACGTGTAGGACGGGGTGATGTTGTCATACTCTCAAGCATCTGTGTTGCAGTGATTACATATTTGCCCCTTGCAACGCATTTTCTGATAAGCGTTTTCTGAATTTCGGGAAGCTTGATAAACGGAATTTCAACGCCCATATCACCTCTGGCAACCATAATTCCGTCTGCATAATCCATAATTGCGTCCATATCGTCAACGCCGCTCTGATTTTCAATCTTTGCGATAATTTCAACGTATTCAAAGCCGATGCTGTCGATAAAATCTCTTAAGGTTCTTACGTCCTCGTGTGTGCGGACAAATGAAGCCGCAACAACGTTTGCGCCGTGTGTAAGACCGAACTCAATGTCCTTTCTGTCCTGTGCGCTGACATAGGGCATATTGATGTAGTAACCGGGGATATTTATGCTCTTGCGGTTTTTGAGCGTGCCGCCCTTGTTGACGGTGCAGACAATTCTGTCCTCTTTAACCTCTTTGACCACAAGCGAAATAATACCGTCGTCAAGCAAAAGCTCTCTGCCGACTGCCTTTGCACTTTCAGCGTAGAACAGGTCAACAAGCTTCGGAAACGAAAGGCCTACGCCGTTTTCGTCGCCCTCTTCACATTCCTTTAACAGTGAAAAGGTTTTGCCCTCTTCAAGCTTTGCTCCGCCGTCTTTAAAAGTTCCAACCCTCACCTCGGGACCCTTTGTATCAAGAAGAATTGAAACATTCTTTCCGCTTTCACGGATTGCTTCCTTTATTGTTGCAAAAAGCTTTTCAATCTCGTCATATGTGCCGTGCGACATATTTACTCTTGCAACGTTCATTCCTGCGTCAATCATTTTAAGGAGCATTTCCTTTGTGTTACACGCCGGACCGATAGTACATACAATTTTTGTTTTTCTCATTGAAATTACGTCCCTTCGTATAGAGTTTGTTCCGATTATTATGATTTCCTATACTAATTTAATTATATATTATGCAGGAGGTAATTTCAATCATTGTTTTGTAAAATATCAGATAACATTTTTCAAGATTATAGTAACTTTGTTTCTGTCAGCAACTGATTTAATTTCTACATATTGACATAGGTGTCTATAAATGATAGACTAAAATCAGTAAAGGGGTTTCAAAAATGAAAAATAAGCGCATTTCGATTTACACTATGCTTGTAACAATATCTTTAGCGGCAACTTTGCTTTTTCAAGGCTGTACGCAAGCAGAAAGCAATAATACAGATACAACAGTTCGGGAAACAACAATTGTCAATACTGATTCCGAAAGCAATACCGTTGCATCAATTAAGACAACCGAGCCGATAAAGCCTTCAAAACAAGAAGCACTTACAATACTTAAAAAATATGGTCTTGATGAGAATGAAATACGCAAGGCTTATGTTTTTGACGAAGATAATTTAAACAGCAATAACAATAAAAATTACGTTCTTGACAGAATGTGCAACTCAATCGACTATTTTACAACCCTTCAGGCGTCGTTCACAAAAAGAGTCAACAACAAGACTACATGGATTACCTATGCAATCGACCGAAGAATCAAAAAAGCGAAGGAGCTTGTTTACAGCGTTTCGGAAAGCGATAAAATATGCACTCCGATAAACTATACATATGTTGACGGTGACTATCATTATAAAATGCACTTTGGCGAAAAAGCCAAAAGCAAGTACACCGTTGATTTTGTTTCTCCGCTTGACAGTCAAAATATTAATGCGATAAATCAGGTTACACAGTTTATCGGCAAGCCGATAGCAGAAGAGCTTGAAAAAGTAACTAAAGAACCAAATAAAAATTCAAGTGCCGGCAACGAAGCGGACGAGGCGCAATATGTTGACTCAGCAACAAGACAAATTTTGTACGACGATACGGGTAAATTTCTCTTAAGATACGGCGTATTTCCGCCGGGCATATCCTATGGACGTTCGAATAAAATAGCCCTTATCAATGCCGAAGAGCATTATTTACCGCAGTATTATGCTTTAGACGATATGTACCCCTGTGACAACTGGAAGATTGACGGTGTTGAATCTGACGACACATCAGAAATAGTCCGAATCAAAGGAACATATCTCAAATATGACGATGAAAACCTCAAAAGGAACTATACCCTGAAGATAGATAAGAAAACAGGCATTTTAAATTCTCTGCACATCTACAACCAATCAGGAAACCTCGTAGAGGAGTGGAACACCCTGAAATATGTAGTTGACGGCGAAATAGACCAAAGTATATTTGACAGTATACAAATCAAAAATTGACTTGATAAGTCGGTTGACAAAATCAATATTTTTATGTATAATAACACTTGTGTTTAAAAATGCATAATTTGCGGGCGTGGCGGAATTGGCAGACGCACTAGATTTAGGTTACGCTACCTCGGTGAAACAATTTAATATTTTGATTTTCGCAAGTTTGACTTGTTGAAATACACACATGCGGGCGTGGCGGAATTGGCAGACGCGCTAGATTTTGGTCACGCTACCTCAGTGAAACAATTTAATATTTAGATTTTCGCAAGTTTAACTTGTTGAAATACACACGTGCGGGTGTGGTGGAATTGGCAGACACGCAAGATTTAGGTCACGCTACCTCAGTGGAGAAATAAAATGAAATGGTATGAGAACTATAATAAGTTCTTTGAAATTTTTAATAACAGTGGAATCGCTGTTGATGAAACTGCTTTCTATTTTAAAACAGATATAAACGAAAAAGAACATTATATAGGATTTATTTCTAAACAAGACAAACCATATTGAGCAGGATATTGCGATATCACTAATGGTTGTGCTTTTAAAACAGCAGAAGAATTATTTAATGCAAAGATATATGATGGTAAATCAATAAAAGAAAGATGGAATCAAATTGTAATTATCCAAATAAGCGGAATTCCTGTCGAAGATTGGGATATTGTTTGTTTAGGGGAAAGAATTGAATAACAGATATATATCGGGTTTTGCGACCTGATTTTATATATTTGCGGGCGTGGCGGAATTGGCAGA
>DKWR01000065.1:0-2561 GCA_002491825.1 Ruminococcaceae bacterium UBA7147 | reverse complement strand
GCGCTAGATTTAGGTTCTAGTGTCAACCGATGTGCAGGTTCAAGTCCTGTCGCCCGCACCACCCTGAAAAGTCCGATTAAATCGGGCTTTTTCTTGTTTTTGAGCAAAAATTAAGTTGGCAGACGCATAACATAAGGTGATGATTTTGTAGTTTGTATTGCACAAATCTTCACACTTCAATTTAGCTATAATCGCTAAATTGAAACTTACTAATGTTATGCGTCTGCCAAAAGTTTTATACCGTAAATGCACTGTCTTTAAGATTGCCATTCTCATCATAACAATCCTTATGTCTTTGAAATTTAGCGTTCAACTTGATTTTAATTTTAAGCTTTTTATTATTCTCTGTGATGATTATTTTATCTACAAGCAATCTGAGGTTTGCGTCACTGATAGCTCCTTCTTTTATAATTTCTTCAATGATTTCTACACTGTCTTTCATTTCAGCTTTGCGCTTTTTGATAGTTGAGTTGTAATCCTGAATGGACTTGATTTCATTCTCAAGCTTTTGAATATCTGACTCGCATTTTTCAAGCATTTCTGTGTAGATATCTGCGTGTTCCCTATCCCTGATTCTCTCAAGCAGAATTTCCTTTTGGTCAGATTTACGCTGTTCAAGGCTTGTATTAAGCTGTTTCAGTTTATTAGTAACTGTACCCCTGTTGCTCATCCATTTCTTGACATCTGATTCTATTGATTTGTAATTTGCAAGTGCTTCATCCTTGATTGACATAAGCTCGTCATAAATCAGCTTGTCTAAATATTCCTCATCAATTCTATGTGCTGTGCAGTGTTCCTTGCCGTAGCGATGATATCCGTTGCAGTTGTATTCGATGCGTTCGGGCTTATCTTTCCATTTACGCTTTTTGCATACGAATGTGCAACCGCAGTCACCGCATTCTATCAGTCCTGTGTAGCGGTGGCAAGGATTACTTGAGCTTGCTCGGACATTATTATTACGCTTTGAAGATAATAAAAATTGCACCTGTTCCCATTTATCCTTTGAGATAATGGCAGGTGCAAATTTTTCGTGTTTGAATTGTTCTTCCTCAGGCAAAGCCTTTCTGATATGATTAATTTTACTGGTGTAGGTCTTGTGACAGGTTACCGTTCCTATGTAAAACTCATTCTGCAAAATCCGCTTTACCGTTGTGTTCACCCATAAGTACCTACCTGTAATTTCAGGTTTGTTGCAGGGTAACTTCTTGTTGTACATTTTGTTCTGATAATACTGCGGTGATTTTATGCCTTCATCATTCAGCTTTTTGGCTATTGCTTTTAAGCCGTAGCCTGATAGGTAGAGGTCAAATATCTTTCTGACAATCTCCGCTTCTTCCTCTACAATCACGATTTCATTTGTATTCTTATCCTTAAAATATCCAAGGGGAACTGTAATCACAATGCCGTTCTTCTGTTTCTGCTTATAGCCTGCACGGATTTTCTTTGAGATATCACGGGCGTACATATCGTTGAACAGTCCTTTAAAACCGATAATCAAATCGTCCGATTCGTTTCCTGTGTCAAGATTTTCAGTTACAGAAACTACATTGATTCCGTTTTCCCTTAGATAGTCAATGAAGATAGCAGTCTGGGTTTTGTGTCTGCCGAGTCTTGACATATCTTTTACAAGGATTGTTTCAAAGCTTTTCTTCTCAACCTCTTCATAGATTTTATTGATACCCTCTTGATTGAAGTGCATACCCGAAACATTATCGTCATAGGACTCTCCCACGATTTCGTGATTGTTTGCTTTTGCATATTCGACTAATATATTTCGCTGATTCGTCAATGAGTTAAGCTCAGCGTCTTCATCTCTTGACAGTCTGTAATACAACCATACTTTCATTTTGATTCTCCTCTCAGTTTTATTATCTGAATGTTGTGGTCACACCACCTCGGTGCAACCACAACATATCACAACTTTTTAATAATATCCAGCTATTATGCTGACTTTTTGAAATTGAATTCATTCCGTTCGTCTTTTTATACGATTTCTTTGTTGCAAGAAATTCTGAAAAAGCATTTTCACCGTCACAATTAATTCCGCTGACAAGTCTTTGATTTGAAATCTCATCATAGACTTTCTTGTCCTGACAACAATAATTGATTACACCCTTCATCGCACTGATTGACTGTTTCGACTCACGAATATATGTTACGGTTGCCATTACTTTTCCTCCGATAGTTTTATGATTGCATCATAGATTTTTCTTTGCATAGCAATCATTTCACTAAAGTTGTAGGAATTAAAAGCTCCGCTGTTTATCTTTCGTGTTATCTGATTCAGATTGTTGCCAATCCTTTTCAGTTCAACAAGTAGTGGTTGCAAATCAACAACTTTTATTTCGGTTTGCAATGAAGATTTCAAAATATATTCAGTCAATGTCAGCTTAGCTTTCTTTGACTTTTTATAGATTGCTGATTTTTCGGAATCAGTTAATCTGATACTTAAGGTTTGATTTCTCTTACGATTTTCTATTATTATGCACCTCCGTATCATCTGAAATGTATCTATGACAACCAGAACCGTATCGTTTTGCTCTGCGACAAAACTTTCAATC
>DKWR01000024.1:75031-77356 GCA_002491825.1 Ruminococcaceae bacterium UBA7147 | reverse complement strand
CGCCGATGTAAACGGTGACGGAAGTGTAAGCGTTCTTGACGCCACTCAAATTCAGAAGTACATTGTAGGATTAATTACCGAATTTTAATAATAAAATATTATGTCGCTGTTAGTTTTGACAGCGGCATAATTTTGTAAAATAAAAATCCGCAACTTGCTATTGCAACTTGCGGATTAATTAAAATGCTTGACAATATAAAAATTTAGTGTTATACTGCGATTAGGCAATTAGACAATTAACTAATTAGCTAAATGTAAAAGAGTTATAATTCTTAACGTATGGTAGGCTCTGGCTGTCAAAACTATACTAAAAATTCTTTCTCTGCTGAAAAAGAAAGTTTGAAGAAGCAAAATTTCCGCATAGTAAAATTGACAAAGCCATCAAACAGCAATAACCCAAGCATTTTAAAACAGGCTGAAGCACAGTATGTTTGCGGTGCTTTGTCTTATAATTTAAAATTTTTTCAAAATAGGTCTTCTCAAAAACGGTCAACGGAGTATAATTATACTTGACCGAGTTGGTCAACGGAGGGAGAATATGAACGTAATTGAAACAAAAGGACTTACAAAATATTACGGCAAGTCAAGGGGAATTATCGACTTGAACCTGTCGGTAACCGAGGGTGAATTTTTCGGATTTATAGGTCCGAACGGCGCAGGAAAAAGCACAACAATCCGCACTCTTTTAGGACTGATTAAAAAGAGCAGCGGCAGTGCCGAAATCTTCGGCAGGAATATTGAAACAAACAAAAAGGAAATACTCGCAGAAGTAGGTTATCTTCCGTCCGAGGCTGTTTTTTACTCGGGAATGAGAGTGAAAGACGTAATTAAACTGTCAGCGGATTTGCGGAAAAAGGACTGCAAAAAAGAAGCGAAAGTGCTTTGCGAAAGACTCGGACTTGACACAGAAAAAAAGGTTGAGGAGCTGTCATTCGGCAACCGAAAAAAGGTTGCGATAGTATGCGCACTCCAGCATAAACCACGTCTTTGCGTACTTGACGAGCCTACAGGAGGACTTGACCCTCTTATGCAAAGGGAGTTTTTTACAATTCTGAAAGAGCGCAACGCAGAGGGAGCAACAATTTTTCTGTCCTCACATATTCTGTCCGAAATTCAGAGGAACTGCACGAGGGCGGCTATAGTACGTGAAGGAAAGCTTATCGCCTGCGACAGTGTAGAAGCGCTTTCAAAGACGAGCGCAAAACGAATACATATTGAGGGTAACGCTGATATTACAGCTTTGAAAAACGTGCGTGACATTCAAAAGACCGATAACGGCACAAGCTTTCTTTACAGCGGCGACATAAACGAATTTTTACAGTATATTTCAAAATACAGTATTGATGATTTGTCAATCTCGGAACCCGACCTTGAAGAAATATTTATGCACTACTATCTTGACGGAGGTGACAGACAATGACGATAATCAGACACGAATTAAAGCAGAGCAGAATCAGCCTCATAATCTGGACAGTGGCAATAGGCTTTCTGCTTGCGGTCTGTATATTTATGTTTCCTGAAATGAAGGGCGAGATGGACGAGATAAGCAACGTCTTTTCATCAATGGGAAGCTTTACGCAGGCTTTCGGAATGGATAAAGTCAACTTCGGAACTTTGCTTGGATTTTATGCAGTTGAATGCGGAAATATTCTCGGGCTCGGCGGAGCGTTTTTTGCGTCACTTTGTGCAATATCAGTGCTTTCAAAGGAAGAAAAGGAGCGAACGGCTGAGTTTTTGCTCACTCACCCTGTAAGCAGAGTGCGTGTTGTTGCAGAAAAATTAATTTCTGTTTTGTTGCAGATAGTAATTCTGAATGCAGTAGTTTATGCTATTGCCGTTTCGTCAATTGCAATTATCGGCGAAACAGTACCTTGGCAGGAAATAACGCTTATGCATACTGCGTATCTTATTTTACAGCTTGAGCTTGCAGGAGTCTGCTTTGGCGTTTCTGCTTTTCTGCGCAGGGGAAGTTTAGGAACAGGACTCGGCATTGCAGTGATAATGTACTTTTTGAATATTATCGCAAATCTCACCGAAAGTGCAGAATTTCTGAAATACATAACTCCGTTCGGATATGCTGACGGAGCAGAAATTGTTAGAAACGTAAGCCTTGATATGAATATGATTGCAATAGGAATTATGTTTGCCGTTATAGGAATTTCGGCAGGTTTTGTGAAATATTGCAGAAAAGACATCTCATAAATAGATATGATGAATTAACCGCTCACGAAAAAATCGTGAGCGGTTTTGTCTGTTATACCAGTACCTTGTTAAAACTAAAAATAAATATATTGTATGAATTATAAAATCAGCTTTTGATATTAA
>DKWR01000024.1:57375-74686 GCA_002491825.1 Ruminococcaceae bacterium UBA7147 | reverse complement strand
AAGACCGTTCCCTACATTTGAGTGGGATTATTTTCATAATAAAATTGATAATTATAAGAATTAACACAGTACTAGTTATTAAATTCCCATTCCGTAATTTTATTACCGTTTACAAGAAATGCTTTCTTTGAAATTTCAGCCATAGGCGTGTCGCTTAAGCTATCGGAATAAAACTCATCAATTCTTCCGTCCTTAAATTCCTCGTAAAATCTCCTGACCTTTTCTTTGCCGTGACAGTTAATTCCGCTGTATTTTCCGCTTTTGCTGTCAACATTTGATGCGATAAGGTGCTTTATTCCTAACTTTCTGCAAATCGGAGCAAGCAGAAATTCGGGTGAAGCTGAAATAATCACATCATCTCTATTTTTCTGCTTTATGTAAAAGTCCTTGATTTTATCGCAGTTTTTATCCCAGAACTCCGCAACGTCTTTTTCAGCGTTGCTCTTTGTAAGAAAGCGGTACATTTTCTCTTTAAATTCAGTTTTAGTGCCCCTTCTGAAAACATAAAATCTGCAAAAGGCGCATAAAAGCGACGGTGCAAGCAAAATAATACTCTTATGCTTTTTCAGGCAGAACATATAAAAATCCGCCGTAGAGTCGCCGTCATAAATAGTTTTGTCAAAATCGTAAGCGTTCATATTTTATTTCTTTCCGTTGTCAATAATGTTTATTACATTATAATATCACGTACGACATTTTTCAAGTTGTAAAAATTAATTAAAATTAAAGTAGTAATTATTGAATTTTGCAAGTCTTTATGTTAAAATGAAAAAGTATAGATATACAAAATAAGGAGTATCATAATATGATAACGCATTTGCTGACAAGAATTGATTTGATGATGAATTCTTTTTCGAAAGGACAGAAAAGGATTGCTTTATATATAGAAGAACATTACGACAAGGCGGCTTTTATGACCGCTTCAAAGCTCGGCGAAACAGTCGGCGTTTCCGAAAGCACGGTTGTACGCTTTGCCTCCGAACTCGGCTACGACGGTTATCCGAAGCTTCAGAAGGCTATGCAGGAGATGATAAGAAACAAGCTCACCTCCGTTCAGCGAATTGAAGTGACTTCGGGGCGTATCGGCGACGAAAATGTCCTTGACAGCGTTCTGAATCAGGATATTGAAAAAATCAGGAGAACGATTGAAGAAACCTCTCACGAGGATTTCAACCGTGCCGTTGATGAAATCTGCAAGGCAGAGCGTATCTATATTTTCGGCGTTCGCTCAACCGCCGCAATTGCAAACTTCCTCGCTTACTATTTTGAGCTTATTTTCGATAACGTGCGTGTAATCAACACCACAAGCTCCACCACTACATATGAGCATATTTTCAGAATAACCGACAAGGACGTTATGATTGGCGTTTCATTCCCACGCTACAGCGCTATGGCTGTTGAGGCTATGGACTTTGCACGTTCAAGAGGCGCTCACGCCGTTGCAATCACCGACAGTATGGCGTCTCCGCTTGTGCAGTCAGCCGACTCGGTGCTTATTGCAAGAAGTGATATGGCATCAATTGTCGATTCACTCGTTGCACCGTTGAGTCTTATTAACGCTCTTATTGTAGCAACCGTTCTTAAGAAAAAGGATGAGGTCTCCGATACCTTCCGTGAGCTTGAAAGAGTGTGGAACAAAGAGGGCGTTTACACCAACCACGATGACGAACAGGATAGTAAATCAGAAAATGATAAGTAAAAAGGTAGTTGTAATCGGCGCGGGAGCTTCGGGTTTAATGGCGTCCGGCTTTGCCGCAGAGAACGGTGCAAAGGTAACGCTGATTGAAAAGAATAAGCGTGTCGGCAGAAAAATTATGATAACGGGCAAGGGCAGATGCAACGTAACAAATAATTGTGACGTTCAGAATTTTATCCGCAACGTACCCGTAAACGGCAGATTCCTTTATTCTGCACTCAACGGCTTTACTCCGCAGGACGCAATTGATTTTTTCGAACAACTGGGCTTACAGCTCAAAACCGAAAGAGGAAACAGGGTGTTCCCGATGTCGGACAAGGCTGTTGATGTTGTCGATACTCTGCACGATTTTGTGCGTGATAAAGGTTGTAAAATCGTCTGCGACAATGCTGTTTCACTTATAATTGAGGACGACGAGATAATCGGCGTAAAGTGCGAAAACGAAACGTATTATGCCGACAGCGTAATAATCTGCTGCGGCGGAAAAAGCTATCCGCTGACAGGCTCAACCGGTGACGGCTACATTCTTGCAAAGCAGGCAGGACATACAGTAACCGAGCTTAAACCCTCGCTTGTACCTCTTGAAAGCAAAAATCCCGACTGCAAATCTATGCAGGGATTGTCGCTTAAGAATGTATCTCTTAAAATTGTTGACAATAAATCGCAGAAAGCTGTTTATTCGGATTTCGGTGAAATGCTCTTTACACACTTCGGAATGAGCGGTCCGATGATTCTGTCGGCAAGCTCGCAAATCCGTGATATTACAGACGGCAAATACACCGCAGTAATTGACTTAAAGCCGGCATTAACCCCCGAACAGCTTGACAAAAGACTGCAAAATGATTTCAGAGAGAACTCCAATAAAGACGTTTCAAATTCATTTTCAAAGCTTTTGCCGAGAAAGATTATAGTCCCCGTTTTAAAACGCTGGGGAGTGCCGTTTGACAAAAAGTGCAACTCTGTTACAAAGGAAGAACGCAGAAGGCTCTGCGAAATTTTAAAAGAATTTACCGTAGAAATAAGCGGATTTCGCCCAATTGAGGAGGCTATAATCACCTCCGGCGGAGTAAAAACCTCCGAAATCAACCCCAAGACTATGGAAAGCAAGCTTGTAAAAGGCTTGTATTTTGCAGGAGAAGTTATCGACTGCGACGCTTATACAGGCGGCTTTAATTTGCAAATTGCATGGAGTACAGGCAGACTTGCAGGAATTTCCGCCGCCGAGCTTTAATAGAATTTTACTTTTTGAAAGGATGAAATAAATGTCAGTTGCAATAGCACTTGACGGACCTGCCGGCGCAGGAAAGTCCTCGATTGCAAAGAGAGCCGCAAAAGCTCTTGACTTTATCTATGTTGATACAGGTGCACTTTACCGCACAATCGGACTTGCGGCTACACGAAAGGGCGTTGAGCCGAAACCGTCAGTTGAAGTTGAAAAGCTGTTAAGTGAAATAACAGTTGACCTTACCTTTAACGATAAGGGAGAGCAGATTGTTCTGCTTGACGGAGAGGACGTTTCAGGACTTATCAGAACTCCGGAGGCTTCAATGATGGCTTCAAAGATTTCAGCCGTTCCGTCAGTCAGAGCATATCTTCTTGACTTACAGAGAAATATGGCAAAAGCTCACAACGTAATTATGGACGGACGTGACATCGGAACAGTAGTTCTGCCAGATGCAAAGGTTAAAATCTTCCTTACCGCTTCTTCCGAAGCAAGGGCACAGCGCAGATACAAGGAGCTTTGCGAAAAGGGAATGGACGTAAAATACGAGGATATTTTAAACGACGTAATCACCCGTGACTACAACGATTCCCACCGTGAAACCGCTCCGCTCAAGCCTGCCGAGGGCTGTGTAATGGTAGATACAACCGAGCTTGATTTTGAACAGTCGGTCGAAAAAATAATTTCCGTAATAAAGGAGAATATCTGATGGGACAGTCAAAGGTTCTCTATGCAATCGGCAGAGTAGTCTGCATGCCTATTTTCAAGCTGTTTTACAGATACAAGCCGATTAATAATCACACAATCCCCGAAAAAGGCGGATTTATCGTTGCAAGCAATCACCTTTCGTTTTCAGACCCTGTTCTGCTCGGTCTTTGCCAGAAACGCAGACTGTATTTTATGGCGAAATCAGAGCTTTTTCGCAACAAGGCTTTTGCCTTTCTGATTCGTTCCCTCGGTGCTTTTCCTGTTGAAAGGGGAGCAGGCGACAACAAGGCTATAAAGACAGGCGAGGATTTGATAAAAGACGGCGAAATAATGACGATTTTCCTCGAGGGCGGAAGAACGAAAACAGGTGAGCTTATGCGCCCGAGAAGCGGATGCGCTCTCGTTGCACAGCAAATGCAGGTGCCTGTTATTCCTGCTTGCATTACCGTTGTCGGCAATCCGAAACACACCTTTGCAAAGCGTGTAATTCACTTCGGCGAGCCGCTTACTCCCGAAGAGCTCGGTCTTACTCCCGACGGCGGCAGACGTGAGCTGAAGGACGCTTCAAACCGCATTATGGCGGAAATCAAAAAGATGAGGGAGCAGGATTTGCGTGAATATAAGAAAGGCTGAATCGGCAGGCTTCTGCTTCGGCGTGAACCGTGCAATTAAAATGGTTGAAGAGCTTCTCGATAAAAATTATAAAGTCTGCACTCTCGGACCGATAATCCACAATATGGAGGTTGTCCGTGAGCTTGAACAGCGTGGCTGTAGTCCCGTCGATTCCGTTGACGAGCTTAAAGAGGGCGAAATTCTTGTTATCCGTTCCCATGGAGTACCCCAGTCAGTGATTGACGAGCTTGAAAAAAGGGGAACGGACTACAAGGACGCAACCTGTCCGTTCGTCAAGAAAATACACAAGACAGTTTCGTCAGCCAACCCTGAAAACGACATTGTTCTCATAGCCGGAAACAACAAGCATCCCGAGGTCTGCGGCATAATCGGTCACTGTAAAGCCGAGTGCCACACCTTCAACAACGAGGAAGAACTCGATGAAGTTCTCTCTATTATTCTAAAATCGAATAATAAACAGGTGTTAGTTGTTGCACAAACCACTTTTGATACAAAAGAATGGAAAAAATGTATAAAAAAGATAAAAAAGCTATGTACAAATGCGAAAATATTTGATACAATATGTAATGCTACGTCAGTTAGGCAAACCGAAGCGGATGCAATAGCGGCAACTTCTGACTTTATGATTGTTATTGGAGACAGGCACAGCTCAAATACGGGCAAGCTTTTTGATATCTGTAAAAAGCAGTGCCTTAACACCGTACTTATCGAAACGGCAAGCGAGCTTGACTATTCAAAAGTTAGGTCGGCAAAAAACATAGGCGTAACTGCGGGTGCGTCAACACCTGCAAGGATAATAAAGGAGGTACTGGATACAATGAGTGAAATTAAATCCGGTGAAACAAATTTTGAAGAATCTTTTGAGGAGTTACTTGAAGAATCCCTCAAAAACTTAAATACAAACGAGAGGGTAATGGGTACAGTGCTCAGCATTGCGCCCAACGAAGTTCAGGTTGACGTCGGCAGAAAGCAGACAGGAATCATTCCTGCTTCCGAGCTTTCAAACGACCCCAATGCAAAGCCTGAGGACGTTGTTAAGGTTGGCGACGAAATTGAACTTCTCATTATGAAGACAAACGATCAGGAAGGCACAATTATGCTTTCCAAGCGCAGAGTAGACGCACAGAAGGGCTGGGAGGAGCTTCAGGAGAAGGTTGACTCCCAGGAAATTCTCACAAGCAAGGTAACAGAGGCTGTTAAGGGCGGCGTAATCGTTCTTTACAACGGCGTAAGAGTATTTATCCCTGCATCACAGGCTACAGCAACCCGTGACGAAAGCCTTGAGGATCTCGTAGGTCAGGATGTTGACTTCAGACTTATCGAGGTTTCACAGCACGGCAGACGCAGAAGAGCAATCGGCTCAATCCGCAGCGTGCTCAAGGAGCAGAGAGCTGCACAGCGTGAAGAATTCTGGAAAACCTGTGAAATCGGCAAGAGATACAAGGGCGTTGTTAAGTCGCTCACAAGCTACGGTGCATTTGTTGACCTCGGCGGCGTATTCGGTATGATTCACATCTCCGAGCTTTCATGGACTCACATCAAGCACCCCAGCGAGGTTGTAAACGTTGGCGATACTGTTGACGTATATGTAAAGGACATCAACGAGGAAACAAAGAAAATTTCTCTCGGCTTCAAGAACGCAGAAGACAATCCGTGGGAAATCCTCAAGAACAACTATCCCGAGGGCACAGTTGTTAAGGCTACAATCGTTGGTCTTACAACCTTCGGTGCATTCGCAAACATCATCCCCGGCATTGACGGTCTTATTCACATTTCCCAGATTGCCAACAAGAGAATCGACAAGCCCGCTGACGTTCTTAAGGTTGGCGAAGTTGTTGACGCAAAGATTACAGCAATCGACTTTGACAAGAAGCGTGTAAGCCTTTCAATGCGCGCACTTCTTCCCGAGGACGAGCAGGCTCCCGTAAAGGAAACTGCACCTACTGAAGAAGCTGCTGAAACAGAAGAAGTTACAGCTGAGGACGCTGAATAATCAAACATAAAAAGGGCACCTTAACGGGTGCCCTGTTTTTATATAACGATATATAACGAGAAAACGGAGGATTATTATGACGCCGCAGGAAGAATTTATTGCCATATATCAGGAACATATAACACGTCAGGGTGCAGACGAGCTTTTGGAGTGGCTCAAACGTACCGACTTTTTCACCGCCCCTGCAAGCTCAAAATACCATTGTGCCTGTGAAAACGGACTTGTAATGCATTCTGTCAGTGTGTTCAACACAATGATGGAAAAGCATTTTGACGAAGAAACCGATAATGTCGAAAGCTTTGCAATCTGCGGATTGCTGCACGATTTGTGCAAAGCGCAGTTTTATAAGGTGTCAACACGAAATGTAAAAAACGACCTCACAGGACAGTGGGAAAAGGTGCCCTTTTACGCAATTGAGGATCAATTTCCTTACGGTCACGGCGAAAAATCGGTATTTTTAATTGAACGAAAAATGCACCTAAAAATTGACGAGGCAATGGCTATACGATGGCATATGGGCGAGTTCGGCGACAAAAACAGCAATACAATAAGTCAGGCTTACGACCGCTATCCTCTTGCCGTGAAGCTCCACCTTGCCGATTTAGAGTCAACCTTTTTGCGTGAAAAGGGAACTTCTGCGGTGAATAAATAATTCTGAATTAGAATTATATTACCAGTATAAAATCTTTCGGAGTGAAAATATGGATATAATTTCGGCTGAACGCCGTATAAAAGAGCTTACAAAACAGCTCGAATACCACAACAATTTATATTATAATATGGACGAGCCCGAGATTTCGGACTTTGAATATGACAAAATGCTTCGTGAACTTGAAAATCTTGAGGAGCAGTTTCCAACGCTTAAATCTCCCTTGTCACCTACAAACAGGGTTGGCGGCAACGCTGGCGAAAAGTTTTCTCCCGTAACTCATACCGTTGTTATGGAAAGCCTGCACGACAGCTTTTCTCACGATGAACTGCGTGACTTTGACCGCAAGGTGCGTGAGGTATCACCGAATGTTCAGTATGTAGTCGAGCCGAAATTTGACGGCTTGTCGGTTTCCTGCGAATACGAAAACGGCGTATTCGTTCGTGGTTCAACTCGTGGCGACGGCACAACGGGCGAGGACGTAACGGATAACCTTATGACAATCAAAAGCCTGCCAAAGCGCATCGCAAACGCTCCTGAATATTTAGAGGTGCGTGGAGAGGTTTATATGTCGTTTGAAAGCTTCAACGAGCTTACAAAACGTCAGGAGGAAAACGAGGAAAAGACCTTTAAAAATCCACGTAATGCCGCCGCAGGCTCTCTGCGCCAGAAAAATGCAAAGATTACCGCACAGCGCAAGCTTGATATATATGTTTTCAATATTCAGCAGGTTCGTGGTGCAGAGCTGACAACGCACAGTCAGAGCCTTAATTATCTTACCGAGCTTGGTTTTCCAACTGCTTTTTATAATGTCTATGACAACATTGATGACGTTATTTCAGAGATTGAGCGAATCGGCGATATGCGAGGAAGCTTTGACTACGCAATTGACGGTGCTGTTGTAAAGGTCAACAGCTTTGAAACACGCTCACTCCTCGGCAGTACAGCTAAATACCCGAAGTGGGCGGAAGCCTATAAATATCCTCCCGAGGAAAAGCCGACAAAGCTTTTGAATATTGAAATCAACGTCGGCAGAACCGGCGTTTTAACTCCCGTGGGCAACTTTGAGCCTGTCCTGCTTGCAGGAACTACAGTCAGCCGTGCAACGCTCCACAACAAGGATTTTATAGAAGAAAAAGGTATATGTGTAGGCGATACGATTATAATCCGCAAAGCCGGCGAGATTATCCCCGAAGTGCTTTCTGTTAAGGAGCACAGCGAAAATGCCGAACCCTTTGAGTTTCCGTCACTTTGTCCGTCGTGCGGAAGTCCCGTTTCACAGGATGAGGGAGAAGCCGCAATACGCTGTACAAACACCGACTGTCCGGCACAGCTTATGCGACACCTTATTCACTTTGTCGGCAGAGATGCAATGGATATTGACGGACTCGGTCCTGCCGTTCTTGAACAGCTTGTCAACGAGGGACTTGTCAAATCTCCTGCCGATTTGTACAGACTAAAGGCAGAATTTATTTCAAGTCTTGAACGAATGGCTGAAAAGTCTGCAAATAACCTTATTTCTGCTGTTGAAAAGTCAAAGGAAAACGAGCTTTACCGACTTGTTTTTGCACTCGGAATCCGCAATATCGGACTGAAAGCGGCAAAGCTTTTGTGCGAAAACTTCCCGACAATTGACGATATAATGAACGCAAAAGCCGCTGATTTTGAAACGATTGACGGTTTCGGTGAGGTTATGGCTTTAAGCATTGAAAATTATTTTGCACTTGACGGAACAAAGGAGCTTATATCTGATTTAAAATCGCTCGGACTTAAAATGAAGTCCTCTGCACCAAAATCAAACAGCGGAATTTTTACTGGCAAAACCTTTGTTCTTACAGGAACACTGCCCACAATGAAGCGCAGTGAAGCGTCAAAAATTATTGAAGAAAACGGCGGAAAAACAAGCTCTTCCGTTTCCAAAAAGACCTCCTACGTTCTTGCCGGAGAGGAAGCAGGAAGCAAGCTTACAAAGGCGCAGTCATTTGGAATAACAATCATCACCGAGGAAGAATTTAAGGCTATGCTTGAAAAATCTTAAAATCTCCTACACATTTCTTTAAAAAATACAAATCCTTACATTTATAATTTAAGTATCTTATAAATGTAAGGATGTTTTTTATGTATGAATTTTTAATAATTGTCGGGATAATAACTTTAATTTCAGTAATAACAGTAGCGTTTGCATTTTTAGTAAAGCGTATTATTAACACTGTTTTATCAAAACGCAAGCACGTAAAGCCGAAAATTATAATCTATCACCGCAAAAAGCACGAATAAGATGCGTTATATCTTCTCCAATGCCTCTTCGAGAGCGTTTGCAAGCTGGTCGGGACAGGAAGTTCCTCTGCCTCGGCAGTCAATGCCTTTAATTCTTCTGATTGCCTCTTCAGCATTCATACCCTTAACAAGCTCGCAGATGCCGGTTGTGTTACCTGCGCAACCGCCTATGATTTCGCAGTTAGTGATAACTCCGTTTTCGTCAAGCTCAACATTCATCTGTCTTGAACAAACGCCGTGGGGAATATATGTGTGTGTCATATTATCGACCTCTTTCTTAATCTTTTGTTATTATGTTATCACAGTTTTTTAAAAAAATCTATATAATTCTATTTTTTTATTTTGAATTTATAAAACTTATGTTATACTAATAGAAAGATAAAGGATGTTGATAAGATGTCAATTAAAATAAATCTCGGAGCGTGGAGCTCTGTTTTTGCAGTGCCCTCAAAAATTGTCGACGAGGGACTGAAATTCTCCGACGGCGTAAAGCTAAAGGTCTTGCTTTATGTCCTGCGAAACAGCGGAAATGAAATTACCGACAACGATATTTCAGCCGCAACAGGCGTTAATGTGACCGATATTCCCGAAGCGCTCGATTATTGGGTAAGTATGGGAATATTGCAGAAGAGCGAAAACGAGTATAAACCCGTACAAGCCGTTGCAGAAGAAAAGGAAAATTATAATTCTGTATCAGAAAAATTCTCAAACAATAATTCTATTGAGGAAATAAAAGAAGAAATATATTCTAATAAAGAAAATAAAGAAGTAACTGTTGAAGAAATCTCAAGCGATGTTGAGTCGGCAAAACAGCGTTTTACCGTAACACGTCCTCAAAAGCCTGATTATGTTTTCACCTCACAGCGACTTGCAGTAGATGAGGAGTTGAAAATCCTTGTCGGAGAAGCGCAGACGGCACTCGGAAAGGTGCTTTCAAATTCCGACATTTCAACGCTCTTAATGCTCAAAGACACCTGCGGACTTCCGCTTGACGTTATTATTATGCTGATTCAGTATTGTATCAGCATCGACAAGGGCAATATGCGTGCAATTGAAAAAATCGGAATCGGCTGGGCAGACGAGGGGATAGATACGCTTGAAGCGGCTGACGATAAAATCCGCAGAGTAAAGCAGATGAATAAGAATTTTTCAATTGTATCTTCTGCTTTCGGACTGAAAAACGTCGGTTCGCCCACCAAAAAACAGCTTGAATACAGCGAAAAGTGGGTAGGGGAATGGAAGTTCTCTCCCGAAATGCTGCGTGAAGCCTATGAAAGATGCGTTGACAGCAAGGGAGCAATGAAGTTCAGCTATATTGACGGAATCCTTAAGCGCTGGAACAGCAACGGAATAAAGAATAAAAAAGAGCTTGAAAGTTTTGAAAGCTCTCCCGATAAAAAGAACAGCACAAGAAAAACTTCGTATAACATAGACGAGCTTGATAAAATTGATACTCTTGACGATTTTTAAAAAGAGGTGATTAAGATGGGATACAGCAGCAGTGTTTACAAAGCGGCGGCAGACAAATTATTTGAAAGACGTCTGACAGCTGAAAAAGATGCCGATAGACGAAAAGCCGAAATTTATAAAAAATTACCGAGAACAAAAGAACTTGAAAAGGAAATTTCAAGTTGCGGAATACAGGCGGCACGTGCAGTTATCAGCGGCGGAAATGTTGCGGAAGAAATGAAAAATCTTCGTGACCGCAATCTTGCAATGCAGTCGGAGCTTGCAGAAATTCTCACTTCCAACGGCTATGATAAAAATGTTTTTGAGCCATCCTATATTTGCAAAAGGTGCAGCGATACGGGATATTACGAAGAAAACGGAAGAACTCTTGTCTGTAATTGCTTAAAGCAGGCGCTCGTTTCCTGCGCCTGTGAGGAGCTTAATCGCACGGCACCTCTGTCACTTTCAACCTTTGACAGCTTCAGCCTTGATTATTACGACAGGGAAGTTGATTCAAAAACCGGAATTTCTCCCTACAGTCATATGAGCAAAATCCTGCGTTACTGCCAAAGCTACGCCGATAATTTCACGAAAAATTCCGAAAGCATTCTTATGAAGGGTGCAACGGGGCTCGGCAAAACCCACCTTTCGCTTGCAATAGCCAACGAGGTTATCAAGAAAGGCTACGGCGTAATTTACGTTTCCGCACCTTCACTTATGCAAAAACTTGAAAAGCACTATTTTTCAAGAGATGATGACAACTCTGCGATAGATATGCTGATTGAGTGCGACTTGCTGATAATTGATGATTTGGGAACGGAATTTCACGGTCAGCTTTCAGTTTCGCAGATGTACAATATTTTCAACTCACGTATGCTTGCAAACAAGCCTGTTATTATCAACACGAATCTTTCACTGCGTGAGCTTGAAAAAATCTACACTGAAAGGTTTGTTTCACGAATTATCGGAAATGCTCAAAAGCTGGATTTTCTCGGCAGTGATATAAGGGTAAGAAAAAAATAGAAAAAATTTTGAAAAATCCCTTGACATTTTAACTTTTATGTCCTATAATAACTATCGTTGCACGTTCGGTAGCAATTACATCTTGTGGAATAGTGTAACGGTAGCACGACAGACTCTGACTCTGTTTGTTGGGGTTCGAATCCCTATTCCACAGCCACATAGCCCCGAATTATTCGGGGCTGTTTTTAACTTCGAGGTGTAGCGCAGTTTGGTAGCGCACATCGTTCGGGACGATGGGGTCGCAAGTTCGAATCTTGTCACCTCGACCAGTTGAGAGCCTCGACGCGCAAATTGCGTACGGGGCTCCTTTCTTTTTTTAATCATAATTATTTGGAGGATTATTATGAAAAAGGTTATTTCAATCGTATCGGCATTTGTTCTTTGTCTTGCTATTTTTGCAGGCTGTGGAGCAAAAGAAGTAAAATTAAACGAAGTAATGGATAAAATCAATTCTGATTTCAGCCTTTCACTTCAGAAACTTGAAAGTGCAGATGAGCTTAACACATACTACAGCATTGACACAGCCGATGTAAAGCAGTTTGCCGCTGAAATTGACCCCAACAATAATGCTCCCGTAGAAATCGTACTTATAGAAGCTGTTGATGCTGATGCGGCTTCAAGAGTAGAAACGGCACTTACAACACGTTATAACGCAATTTACAGCCAGTATTCCTCATACACACCCGAACAGCTTGATATGGTAAAGGCTTGCAAGGTGACAAAGGACGGCAATTTCGTAAGTATGATTGTTGCCGACAAGGGCGCAGATATGCTCAATGTTTTCTACAGCTATGTTAAATAATTCGGTTTCCCGAATACTTATGGGCGGACACTGACTGTTCGCCCGTTTTGTTTGTATATTATCTTTAAGGCAGGAAAATTATGACTCAAAGCGAAATTCAGAAAAATTTTCAACATATGAACACTATGCAGCGCAAGGCTGTATTTGCAACAGAAGGACCTCTGCTTATCCTTGCAGGTGCAGGCTCGGGCAAGACGACTGTCCTTGTAAACCGAATCGCCTACATACTACAGTCACAGCTCTGTAAACCGTGGCAGATTCTTGCAATCACCTTTACCAACAAGGCGGCTGGTGAGCTTAAGGAGAGAATATGCAACGCTGTTCCCGAGGGAGGAGCCGACATCTGGGCGGCTACTTTCCATTCTACCTGTGCAAGAATTTTGCGCCGCTACGGGGACAGAATCGGATATACAAGCCACTTTACCGTTTACGGAACAGACGACCAGAAAAAGCTTATTAAGGATATTCTGAAACAGCTCCATATTGATGAAAAAATCCTGCCGGCAAAGACAATTCTTTCCGAAATCTCAAAGGCAAAAGACAAAATGCAGACTCCTGAGGAAATGCTGAAGGAGGCAAATTTTGACAGCCGCAAGGCTTCAATTGCAAAGGCGTATGAGCTTTACCAGTCAAAGCTCAAAACGGCCGACGCTATGGATTTTGACGATATGCTCTGCAATACCGTTCTTCTCTTTGAAAAGTGCCCCGAGGTGCTTGAATATTATCAGAATCAGTTTAAGTACATAATGGTTGACGAGTATCAGGACACCAACAAGGTGCAGTATAAGTTTGTCAGTATGCTCGCCGAAAAATACGGCAATATCTGCGTTGTCGGCGACGACGACCAGAGTATCTATAAATTCAGAGGAGCTACGATTGAAAATATCCTCTCCTTTGAAAACACCTTCAAGGGCGCACAGATTATCCGCCTTGAACAGAACTACCGCAGTACGCAGAATATCCTCAACGCCGCTAACGAGGTTATCTCAAACAACACGATGAGAAAGGGCAAAACCCTATGGACTGAAAACGGCGAGGGTGAAAAGATTGAGGTACACACCTCTGAAACCGAACGTGACGAGGCATCTTTTATTGCAAAGACTATTCTTGACGGCGTTGCAAACGGCAGAAAGTTCTCCGACTACGCAGTTCTTTACAGAATGAACGCACAGTCAAACGCCGTTGAGCAGGCTCTCTCCCGAAGCGGAATACCGCACAGAGTAATCGGCGGTCACCGTTTCTATGACCGTGAAGAAATCCGTGATATGGTTGCTTATCTTCAGGTTATCAACAATCCGCACGATGACGTAAGATTGAGCCGTATAATAAATGTGCCGAAGCGTTCAATCGGTGCAACAACCGTTTCACACGCCGCCGAAATCGCATCGGGTTTGGGCGAGAGCATTTACACGATAATCAAGGATGCTGACAGCTATCCTCAGCTTTCACGTGCCGCATCAAAGCTTAAAGCCTTTGTCAATTTGATTGACGGCTTGATTGAAGCCGAGCAGAGCGGTGATTATTCTCTTGCGGAATTATACAATCTCGTAATTGAGCATACTAATTACGAAAATTATCTCAAAACGGAAAAAGACAATCCCGATGTGAGGATTGAAAACATCGAAGAATTGTCCTCAAATATAATCAAGTTTGAGGAGGATTACGATGACGAAGCGTCACTTTCGGCGTTTCTTGAGGAAATTTCACTCCAGACTGATATTGACAACTACGACGCAGACGCAGACACAAGCGTTATGATGACCTTGCACAGCGCAAAGGGACTTGAATTTCCTGTAGTATTCATAGCCGGAATGGAGGACGGTATTTTTCCCTCGCATTCATCACTTATGACTCCTGATGAGCTTAACGAGGAACGCAGACTTGCGTATGTGGGAATCACACGGGCAAAGGAAAAGCTCTATCTTACAAAGACACGTTCAAGAATGTTGTTCGGTTCTACAACCTACAACAAGGTTTCACGCTTTGTAAATGAAATTCCCGATAATCTTATTGATTTTACGGGAGAAAACAAATCCTTTGCAAGAACAGACTCGTCATTTTCTTCTTCATCAGGCGACAGGGTTTCAATCGGCTCTGCTAACAAAACTTCGTATTCAGCAGGAAGCTTTTTGGGATATAAACAGCCTGCGATAAAAAGCGGAACTGTCTATAACGTAGGCGACTGTGTATTTCATAAGGTGTTCGGCAAGGGTATGATTGTCAGCACAGAAAAAATGGGCAATGATACAATGCTTGAAATTTCTTTTGATAAAGCCGGAACGAAAAAACTAATGGCTAATTTCAGTAAAATGGAAAAAATATAGAGGGTGATTGTTTTGGTAAAAGTTTGTAAAACAATACTTTGTTCTTTATTTTCTGCATTTTTTGCAATTTCTTCGGTTTCATGCTCCGTTTCGAATCCGTCAGAAGTTGAAACTACCGTTACTTCAACTTCTGCCGTGCAGACAACAGAGTCAACTGCATCCAAGGCAACGGACGACGTTGTTCCTGTAAAACCCGAATCATATAACTATCTGTTGATTAAGCAGGACTCTGATGATATTACGGCAAAGCTTGATAAGATAATTTCCGACAAAAAATACAAGGGCACAACGTACCTTAAAATAGGCAACGATTTTGAATACATTAATGCAAACGGAGATGCAAACGCCGACAAGCATATGACCAATTCAATTGATACCTGCTACTACGCAGGTTCTGTCACAAAGCAGTTTACTGCCGGCGCTGTATTAAAGCTCTGTGAGGACAAAAAGCTTAATCTGTCGGATACGATTGATAAATTCTTTCCGTCCTTCAAAAACGGTGACAAAATTACCGTAAGAAATCTTCTTACAATGACCTCGGGAATTAAAAATTACGTCAAGCGTGACAACGAAACTGACAGTGTTATAATTCTCAATCCCGAAATTGAGGAAGAAATAACAAAAGATAATTCTAAAAAAGAAAATAAAAATACCATACTCGATTGGATTTTCACACAGGATTTGACCTTTGAACCCGACAGTGAGTTTATGTATTCCGACAGCAACTATTATCTGCTCGGTGAAATAATTGAAAAAGCAAGCGGCGAAAGCTACGAAAAATATCTTGAAGAAAATATCTTCAAGCCGCTCGGTATGAATTCCTCATCTTTTGAGCCCGGTGAAAAAACAGCCGTAAGCTATCAGGGTACCAATTCAAATGATTCTCTGCTTTACAGCGGAGTAGGATATTCGTCAATGGGACTTATTTCGAATATTTCCGATTTGCTCAAATGGGTTGATGGATTGCTTGACGGCGCTGTGTTAAGCGAAGAATCACTTGAGCAGATGTTCACCCCGTACAAGGAAAACTACGCAATGGGCTTTTACGTTTACGGAAATAAGTTAAGCCACACCGGAAGAACAGAGGATTACAATTCAATGCTGTCTTTTACCAAGGATAAGTCGGGAATTTTTGTATCGCTTTCAAATTACGCATATTCCGACTCGGCGTATATTTACAGACTTTTCAAGAATTCTCTTAAAAAATATCTGAACTGATTTTACGCCTTTTAATCACAAAAAGCAGATACCTCCATAAAATAGTATTGTTACAGTGCCGTTATACAGCCTGTTAATACTAATTTGTGGAGGTTATTTTTATGCCGGATGTATCCTACGGTTCAGAGCAGATGCCTTTAAACGACGACAGAACGCCTGACTCGGGCTGTGACGCAATATGCATAGATGCAGACCGTATCTATGACAGCTGCGGAGCAAAGGATTGTTTAAGCGATTTGCCGCTTATGTTCACAGAAGCAAATCAGGCGCTTGTCGAAAACGCCTGTTCGGTGCGCATAAACAGGGCAAATGTAATTACATCAACCGTTGAAGTTGAGCCGGTAGCATTTCACAGGGGATTCTACTCGGTAGATATGACGTTCTATTTTTCTGTGAGCTGCGACGTTTATTCAAGCAACGGCGCATTGCCGACTACAGTCAACGGACTCGCCGTTTACGGAAAAAGAGTTGTCCTCTACGGCAGCGACGGAAGCGTAAAGTCGTTCTCAAGCGACAAGCCTGTGACGTGTGAGAAAAATGATTGTGATTGCTGTTCATATACGAATCCCGTTCCGAAAGCAACCGTTCAGATTTCAAATCCGATGGCTTTGTCGGCAAAGCTTGTAAACTGCAAGCCATGTTCTTCAATGCCGTGCAAACCTATTCCTCACTGCGTTTGCGATTACTTCTGCGGCGAGCTTGTACCCTGCAAAAAGAAACAGATTGCAGTAACCATCGGAATATTTACAATCACAAGACTTCAGCGTAAAGTTCAGATTATGATTCCGTCATACGATTTTTGTGTTCCACGCAAGGAATGCTGTGCAAAAACCGACGACCCGTGCGAGGTATTCAGCAAAATCGAATTTCCAACCGATTCATTCTTCCCACGCAAATCTGAAGAGTGCGAAAAGCACGACAAACCGTTTGAATGCGGATGTGAAGAATAGCAATTTTATATTTCCGTCATCACTCCCCGGAGCAGTTATATCTGTTTCGGGGAAATTTTTAGTCAGCTAAACGATAATTTGCCGAGTGCCTCGGCTCGCAAATCGAGAGGAAAAGTCAGTTTGTTTGGAAAAAATTGTAGCCCGAATTTTAAATTCATATATAGGTAACGTTTTGTTACTATTGTAGCGAGCGACGCCCTCGTCGCTCGCTACAGTAGCATTACATTAACGTTTAGTTTTTAGTCGTAGGGACACGGCGTGCCGTGTACGTAGTGATAATCAAACGCAACCGATTATATCAACATTATCGTTACAATCAAACTTTTCCGTAGGGGACGGCTTCCCAGACGTCCCATTCACAAAAATT
>DKWR01000024.1:0-57044 GCA_002491825.1 Ruminococcaceae bacterium UBA7147 | reverse complement strand
TCCAACGCTAAATTATCGTTTATTAACTAAATAACTTTGAAATCTTATAAGAGTAATAAACACACACAGAGCGCTTTATTTGTTCTCCCTCGTGTCTACAAACCACCTGTTTTCTTCAAGAAACAAAAACCGCTCCTTGCCAAGTATCATACAGGTGTATCTTATTCCTGCACCGCCTGCTTTCAGCGATGCGGCATATCTTATATCTGTAATTTTATCAATCGGGTACTTTTTGTCCTCTTCCCAGTAAATATATTCGGGCAGTAAATTACCGTCGCAGTCAAAGGTTGCGTTTACCTTAATGTATTTTTTCATCACCAAACACCTCTTATAAATATCCTACGGGATGAATAACGTGGTCGTCTTTTGGATTGAACGACGAAAGACCTCTGTCGTTGAGCAGTACGGCTGGTCGCACAATATAGTTGCCGAATCTTTTTTTCAGCACGTCAAGCGTCTTATCAAGCTTTTCATTCTGCATAAGCCTTTCCTCGTCTTGCAAAAAGCTTATCTGATGCGGAACGTTGTCGTGGACAAAATCTGTCACCGAAACACCGATACTCCGCAAAGGACGTTGCATTTTATAACTTTTTTCAAAAAGTGAAAATGCATTCTGTGTAATCTCTTTCGTAAGACAGGTGTAGCTTTCAAGCGTGCACTGACGTGTAAAGCTGTTAAGCTCGTTATCACGAATACTTATTCCGACAGTTTTAGCCATAAATCCCTGCTCACGCATACGCCTGCAAACGCTGTCGCACAGCACGTACATAACCACCTTTACGTCGTCAAAGGTTTTCATATCCCTCGGAGTAGTCGTTGAGTTGCCTATAGACTTGACCTCGGTATTATAATCCATATGAGCAACGGGGGAGGAGTCAAAACCGTTTGCAAAGCCGTAAATCAAATCTCCCCATTTTCCGAGCAGCTTTCTTAAAATATCGGTAGAAGTGTTTGCAATATCGCCAATAGTGTATATGCCGATTCGGTTGAGCTTATTTCTCGTTGCTCTGCCGACATAAAGCAAATCGCCTGCGGGAGAATTCCACACAATATCCTTGTAGTTCTCCCTTGTAATGCAGGTCACAGCATCGGGCTTTTTGTAATCGCTCCCGAATTTTGCAAAAATCTTGTTAAAGCTCACGCCTATGCTGACAGTAATTCCAAGCTCCTCCTTGATTCTGCTTTTGATTTCAAGAGCAGTTTTGTATCCGTCACTTTCAATACTGTTTGTAAGGTCGAGCCACGCCTCGTCAAGTCCGAAGTTTTCTATTCTGTCTGTGTAGTCGCTGTAAATCCGCCTTGCCATTTTTGAAAATCTTTTGTAAAGCTCAAAGTGGGGCGGGAGAGTGACAAGCTCGGGACATTTCTGCTTTGCCTGCCAGATAGCCTCGCCTGTTTTGATGTTGTATTTTTTGGCAATCTCGTTTTTGGCAAGGATAATTCCGTGCCTGTTTTCAGCGTCGCCGCTTACTGCAACAGGTTTATTTCTCAATTGCGGATTGTGCAGACATTCAACGCTTGCGTAAAAGCCGTTGCAGTCGCTGTGAAGAATAACCCTGTCCTCTTTATATTTATTTCTGTCAACCGTACTTAAAATATCCATAAAATCATCTCGAACAAATGTTTTATTATATTATAGAACATCTGTTCTAATATGTCAACAGTAAATTTTTATGATATAATAAAAACACAGCAAAAAAAGTCGAGAAGTTTTTAAAAATATATTGACAATAATTTACAAATAATGTACAATTTATATAATAAATAGTTACTTGTATTAAAAATATGTGTTAAAAGGGAGGATGTTTATGAAAAAAACAATTTCAATCGTTCTTACTATAATTATGTTGCTTGGCACATTCGGCAGTATAAATGCATTTGCGGCAGAAGAAAAATATCCTCCGCTTGAAAGCGGACGGTATGACGATTTTGACGTTTTAAGTAAATATCAGTACAATGTTGTTGGGCATGGTTCTGAAATATTTGCTCTTAACGAGATTCTTTCAGCAAGAATTAAACCTGTTCCCATATCTCTTACCGAATCGGAAGAAAAAGAAATTATTGATGATTACAGAACATTGTATTCTGACTATGAGCTTGGAAAAGTAAGTACTGAATGTTACGGCGTTTTAAGTGACGGAAGTAAACTGTTGCTCGTCAGCGCTGAAAATCTTGCATTTTTAACTGAATTTTATTATGTAGTAATTGATGAATATTTGACTACTAACAGTGACAGCCGTTATTTGATTTACAAGGATAATCAATTTATCGGATTAAGTGCATTGTCTGGAGATTTGCTTGATGAAACAGCCGAAATTCTCCAATTTGCAAAGTTTGTAAATCCAAACGAACAGCAGGAAACCGAACCTTCAACAATCCAGCCTGCGACAAATTCTGTTTCAACTCCCGACGCACCTTCAAATAATAATTCCAAAAATACAACTAATCCCAACAATGCAAACGGAAGTATTCCTACAGGACAGAATAATTCCATAGCTTTATTTAGCATTTTGATTTTTGATGCTTGTGCAATTATTTTACTGACAGCAAAAAAGAAGAACTCTAAATAATATTACATATTTAATATTTTCATTATAATCCACCGCTGTGAAATCGACGGTGGATTTTCCTTTTACTGTATATTGATTACATAACTGTAATTCCCATTTACAAAAACAAGATATTGTGTTAAAATCTAAAATGTTAAATTATGTGAAAAAATAAACGGAGGTATCACAATGGAAGCTTACAAAAAGGAATTTATTGAATTTATGGTAGACTGTCAGGTTCTTAAATTCGGCGATTTCGTAACAAAAAGCGGCAGAAAAACACCGTTCTTTGTAAACACCGGATTCTACAGAACAGGCGCACAGTTAAGAAGACTCGGTCAGTACTATGCCGAGGCAATCAACGGCAAATTCGGTCTTGACTTTGACGTGCTTTTCGGACCTGCCTACAAGGGTATTCCGCTTTCCGTAGCCGCAACAATCGCAATCAGCGAAAAATACGGCAAGGACATCCGTTACTGCTCAAACAGAAAAGAAGTAAAGGACCACGGCGATAAGGGAATCCTGCTCGGCAGTCCAATAAACGACGGCGACAAGGTTGTTATTATCGAGGACGTTACAACCGCAGGTACTTCAATTGAAGAAACACTTCCCATTATCAAGGCACAGGGTGACGTTAATCCAATCGGCCTTGTAGTTTCCGTTGACAGAATGGAAAGAGGTCAGGGCGAAAAGAGCGCACTTTCTGAAATTGAAGAAAAGTACGGCTTAAAGACTACCGCAATCGTAACAATGGCAGAGGTAGTAGAGCACCTTTACAATAAGGAATACAAGGGCAAGGTTGTAATTGACGACAAGCTCAAAGCGGCAATTGATGCATATTACGAGCAGTACGGAGTAAAATAAACAGCTATCAGAGGTTTGTTATGGCTTCATCAAACGGCAATGAGCATACGGGACACCGTAAGCGTTTAAAGAAAAAGTTCATAGAAAACGGACTTGATGTTTTCGAGCCTCACGAGGCGCTTGAATTGTACCTTTTTTACGCAATTCCGAGGAAGGATACAAATCCGCTTGCACACAGACTTCTTGATAAATACGGCTCAATAGGCGCAGTCTGTGACGCTCCGATTGACGAGCTTGAAAGGGAGTTTGCTCTGTCGGAAACTGCGGCTGTTTTACTAAAGCTTCTTCCGCAGATGTCAAGACTGTATAATGAGTCAAAAATGTCCTATGATAAACCTATCGACCTTGAAACAGTCGGTGATATGTTTGCCGCCAAGTTTATCGGCAGAACGAGTGAAGAAACCGCTTTAATGCTCGGAGATGCAAAGGGCAAGATGATTTACTTTGATATTATTGCAAAAGGCTCGCTCACTGCAACCGAGATGCCTGCAAGGAAGATTGTAGACCTTGCTCTGCGCAAGAATGCAAGAACGGCGTTTTTAGGTCACAATCACCCCAGCGGCACTGCGTTGCCGTCACCCGGCGACCTTGAAGCAACCGAGCTTTTAAAGGACACGCTTGGTGCGATAGGCGTTGAGCTTGTTGACCATTTCATTGTAACAAGCGAGGATTACGTATCTCTGCGTGAAAGCGGAATGGCAGGAAAAATTTTCTATTACGATATATAATATTTATCGGATAATATGACAGCTTATGGAATTTAAGATTCATTCAAAATACAAGCCTACGGGCGACCAACCACAGACAATTGAAAAGCTTGTTGAAAGCATAAACGCAGGCAACAAGGAGCAGACTCTGCTCGGCGTAACAGGCTCGGGTAAGACGTTTACAATGGCAAACGTAATTGAGCGTGTACAGCGGCCTACGCTTGTGCTTGCCCACAACAAAACCCTTGCGGCACAGCTTTGCAGTGAGTTCAAGGAGTTCTTTCCCGACAACGCCGTTGAGTATTTCGTGTCCTACTACGATTACTATCAGCCCGAGGCATACGTTGCCCAGACCGATACCTACATTGAAAAAGACAGCTCAATCAACGACGAAATCGACAAGCTCCGCCACAGCGCAACGCTTGCACTTTCGGAGAGAAATGATGTAATTATAGTTGCTTCTGTTTCCTGCATCTACAGCTTGGGCAACCCTATTGATTACCGAAATATGGTGATTTCACTCCGTCCGGGAATGGAAAAAAGCCGTGACGATTTGGTAAAAAAGCTTGTCGAGCTTCAGTATGAACGCAACGATGTAAACTTCATACGCAACAAGTTCAGAGTCAGGGGAGATGTAGTTGAAATTTTCCCTGCCGCATCAAACGACTCCGTAATCCGTGTGGAATTTTTCGGTGATGAAATCGACAGAATTTCCGAGATAAATCCGCTTACGGGAGAGCTTAAGGCAATTCTGCGCCACGCCGCAATCTACCCTGCGTCACACTATATTGTTTCAAAGGACAAAATGCAGGTCGCTCTTGCGGAAATTGAGCGTGAATTGCAGGAAAGGCTTGAATATTTCAGAGAAAACGGAAAGCTCCTTGAAGCGCAGAGAATTGAACAGCGCACGCATTACGATATGGAAATGTTGCAGGAAATCGGATTCTGTACAGGTATAGAAAACTACTCAAGAATACTGTCGGGCAGACCTCCCGGCTCTTCGCCTTACACTCTGCTTGATTATTTTCCGAAGGATTTTCTGCTGTTTGTTGATGAGTCGCACGTCACCCTGCCGCAGGTAAGGGGAATGTATGCAGGCGACCACGCACGTAAGAAAAGCCTTGTAGATTTCGGGTTCAGACTGCCGTCTGCATTTGACAACAGACCGCTGAATTTTGACGAATTTTACGACAGAATCAATCAGGTTGTGTTTGTCAGCGCAACTCCGGGCGACCTTGAAATGGAAAAATCAGAGGTCGTTGCAGAGCAGATTATCCGTCCTACGGGACTTCTCGACCCCGAAATTTCGGTAAGACCGACAGAAGGTCAGCTTGACGACCTTGTTTCGGAAATCAATATCAGAACAGCCAAAAAACAGCGTACGCTTGTTACAACGCTGACAAAGAAAATGGCAGAGGACTTGACGGCTTACCTTGAAACAATGGGAATAAAGGTGCGCTATATGCACCACGATATAGATACGGTTGAGCGAATGGAGATTGTGCGTGATTTGCGCCTCGGCGAGTTTGATGTGCTTGTGGGAATCAACCTTCTGCGAGAGGGACTCGACATTCCCGAGGTTTCGCTCGTTGCAGTGCTGGATGCCGACAAAGAGGGCTTTTTGAGAAGCACACGTTCGCTCATTCAGATTACCGGACGTGCCGCACGAAACAGCGACGGTATGGTAATAATGTACGCTGACAGCGTTACAGAATCAATGCGTGTTGCGATTGAGGAAACACAGCGCCGCCGTGAAATTCAGCAGAAGTACAACGAGGAGCACGGTATAATTCCAAAGACGATTGTCAAAAAGGTAAGCGAAATTCTCGAAATCTCAACCCATGATGACAGCGAATTCAAGGGCACAAAGAAATTGTCAAAGGTGCAGAAGCAAC
Organism: Ruminococcaceae bacterium UBA7147; assembly: GCA_002491825.1. Taxonomy (GTDB): domain Bacteria; phylum Bacillota; class Clostridia; order Oscillospirales; family Acutalibacteraceae; genus Ruminococcoides. The sequence continues at coordinate 51,029 of DKWR01000024.1, read as the reverse complement.
AGCTTATCGAAAGCCTTACAAAGGAAATGAAGGCAGCGGCAAAGCTGCTTGAATTTGAACACGCCGCATATCTGCGTGATAAAATCAAGAAATTGCGTGGAGAAAAATAAAATTTTATTAGTAAAAATTATTGCAACGTTTACGTAGGGACACGGCGTGCCGTGTCCTCAGCGGCAATCAAACTATACCGATTAAAACATAGTTACAGAGTAAAACAAACCTTTCCGTAGGGGACGGCATCCCTGACGTCCCGAAAAATATATATGAATAATTTATAATAAGGAAGAGTGAAATGGCAAGGAAGAAAACCAACGAATACGATAATACCAGCATAACAACCCTCAAAGGTGCCGACCGTGTCCGCAAAAGACCTGCGGTTATTTTCGGTTCAGACGGCATTGACGGTTGTCAGCATTCGGTATTTGAAATTCTTTCAAACTCCATTGACGAGGCAAGAGAGGGCTACGGCAAGCAGATTTCCGTAACCCGATTTTCCGACGGCTCAATCGAGGTTGAGGATCACGGTCGAGGAATCCCTGTTGACTACAACGAAAACGAGCAGAAATTTAACTGGGAGCTTGTGTTCTGCGAAATGTACGCGGGCGGCAAGTACAACAACAACGAGGGCGAAAGCTACGAGTTTTCACTCGGTATGAACGGCCTGGGACTTTGCTCAACTCAGTACGCTTCCGAATATATGGACGTTGATATCCGCCGTGACGGCTACCGCTATACACTCCATTTTGAAAAGGGCGAGAACGTAGGCGGACTCAAAAAAGAGCCGTACAGCAAAAAGGATACGGGAACAAAAATTCACTGGAAGCCCGACCTTGAGGTTTTCACGGATATTGACATTCAGCCCGACTATTTTCTCGACATAATGAAACGTCAGGCAATTGTCAACGCAGGCGTTGAATTTATTTTCAGAAATCAGAACGGACGTTCATTTGACACTACTTCCTTTAATTATATTAACGGCGTAGTCGACCACGTTGCCGAGGTAATCGGCGAGGACGGACTTACAACCGTTCAGCACTGGGAAACCGAGTGCAAAACACGTGACCGTGACGACAAACCCGAATACAAGTGCAAAATGGACATAGCCGTTGCGTTTTCAAACAAAGTAAGCCTTACCGAATACTACCACAATTCAAGCTGGCTTGAACACGGCGGCGCACCCGACAAGGCGGTGCGAAACGCCTTTGTCTATCAGATTGACAGTTACTTAAAGCAGAATAATAAATACAACAAAACCGAAAGCAAAATAAAATTTGATGACGTAGAAGATTGCCTTGTGTGCGTGATTTCCTCATTTTCAAGCGTTTCCTCCTACGAAAATCAGACCAAAAAGGCTGTAACCAACAAGGGTATTCAGGATGCAATGACTGCATTTCTCCGACAGAGCTTAGAAGTGTATTTCATTGAAAATCCCCTTGAAGCCGAGAAGATTGCAGAACAGGTACTTGTAAACAAGCGTAGTCGTGAAAACGCCGAAAAAACCCGACTTAATATAAAGAAAAAGCTGTCGGGCAACCTCGACATCACAAACCGAGTAGCAAAATTTGTAGATTGCCGAAGCAAGGACGTTGATCAGAGAGAGCTGTTTATAGTAGAGGGTGACTCTGCTCTCGGTGCCTGCAAGCAGGCAAGAAACCCCGATTTTCAGGCAATAATGCCAATCAGAGGTAAAATTCTTAATTGCCTTAAAGCCGATTACGATAAAATATTCAAGAGTGAAATCATAACCGATTTGCTAAAGGTGCTCGGCTGCGGCGTTGAAGTAAAGTCAAAAGCTAATAAAAATCTTTCAAGCTTTGATATGGACGCTCTGCGCTGGAACAAGGTTATTCTCTGTACCGATGCCGACGTTGACGGATTTCAGATTCGCACATTATTACTTACAATGCTTTACCGCCTTACTCCAACTCTTATTGAAGAGGGCAAAGTGTTCATTGCGGAATCTCCGCTTTATGAAATCACTTCAAAAAATGACGTTTACTTTGCGTATGATGAAATTGAAAAGGATAAGTTTATCGAGCAAATCGGCAACGAAAAGTTCACAATCCAGCGAAGCAAAGGTCTTGGTGAAAACGAACCCGATATGATGAACTTAACTACAATGAACCCCGACACACGCCGACTTATCAAGGTTATGCCCGACGATGCGGCGCAGACAGCCGAAATCTTTGATATTCTACTCGGCGATAATTTGCAGGGCAGAAAGGACTACATTGTAGAGCACGGCAGCGAATATATAGATAATCTCGATGTAAGCTGACAGGAGGTGGAAAACAATGGCTTCTAAAAAGAAAACTCTAAATAAATCAACCTCGCCAAAAACTCACGGCGTAATCAACGGAGCAGGCGATATAGTAGAACAACCCATAGTTTCCACTATCCGTGAAAACTATATGCCCTACGCAATGAGCGTAATTCTGTCACGTGCAATTCCCGAAATTGACGGCTTTAAGCCCTCTCACCGAAAGCTCCTTTTTACAATGTACAAAATGGGACTTCTGACGGGCAACAGAACAAAGTCGGCTAATATTGTCGGCGCAACAATGAAATTAAACCCTCACGGTGACTCGGCAATCTACGACACAATGGTGCGTTTGTCAAGAGGCTATGAGGCACTTTTGCACCCGTATGTCGATTCAAAGGGAAACTTCGGTAAGTTCTACAGCCGAGATATGGCTTGGGCGGCTTCACGATACACCGAAGCAAAGCTTGCGCCAATCTGTAACGAGCTTTTCCGTGATATTGATAAGGACACCGTAGATTTTGTCGATAACTACGACAATACAATGAAAGAGCCGTCACTTCTTCCCGTTGCATTTCCATCAGTGCTTGTAAATGCGAACACAGGTATTGCGGTAGGTATGGCTTCAAATATCTGCTCCTTTAACTTAAAGGAAATCTGCGAAACTACAGCGGCGCTCATACGTGACCCCGACCACGATATAAAGTCAACTCTGCCTGCACCCGATTTTATAGGTGGCTGTCAGATAATATATGATGAAAAGACAATCAATCAGGTTTACGAAACGGGCAGGGGCAGTATCAAGCTTCGTGCAAAATACGAGTACGACAAATCCGCAAACTGCATTGATGTGCTTTCAATTCCGAGCACAACCACCTGCGAGGTCATAATTGAGAAGATTATCGACCTTGTAAAGCAGGGCAAGGTAAAGGAAATTTCCGATATTCGTGACGAAACAGGTATTGACGGTCTTAAAATTACAATCGACTTAAAGCGTGGTGTTGATCCCGAAAAGCTTATGTCAAAGCTGTTCCGTTTCACAACGCTTGAGGATTCCTATGCCTGCAACTTCAACGTGCTTATCGGCGGAGTGCCAATGGTACTCGGCGTTAAGGCACTGCTTGAAGAATGGATAGCGTTCAGAATCGAGTGCGTAAGGCGCAGAACATATTTTGACCGCAACAAAAAGGCAGACAAGCTCCACCTTTTAAAGGGACTTGAAAAAATCCTGCTCGATATTGACAAGGCAATTAAAATTATCCGTGAAACCGACGAAGAAGTCGAGGTTGTACCAAACCTTATGATTGGTTTCGGAATTGACAAAATTCAGGCTGAATACGTTGCCGAAATCAAGCTCCGTCACCTCAACCGTGAGTATATTTTAAAGCGAACAAAGGATATTGAGGAGCTTGAAAAGGAAATTGCCGAGCTTGACGAAATCTTAAAGAGCAAGGCAAGAATCAAGACGATAATCGTCAAGGAGCTTAAAGCAATAGCCGAAAAGTACGGTCAGCCCAGAAAGAGCATCATAATCTACGAGGATAACGCAAAATACGAGGAAGAGGTTGAGGAAATCCCCGACTATCCTGTAACGTTCTTCTTTACAAAGGAAGGCTATTTCAAAAAGATTACACCACAGTCACTGCGAATGAGCGGAGCGCATAAGCTCAAAGACGGCGATGAAATTGTGCAGGAAATTGAGCTTTCAAACAACTGCGACTTGCTGTTCTTTACCGACAAATGTCAGGTTTACAAGGCAAAAGCCTCCGACTTTGCCGACACAAAGGCAAGCGTTCTCGGCGACTACGTAGCCGCAAAGCTTTCAATGGACGAGGGAGAAAACGCAGTATTTATGGTCGCAACAAAGGACTACAAGGGAATTTTGCTCTTTGCCTTTGAAAACGGAAAGGCGGCAAAGGTGCCGCTTGAAGCGTACGCCACAAAGACTAACCGCAAAAAGCTGACGGGTGCATATTCCGACAAATCGCCTCTTTCGGGAATGTTGTTCCTTGAAGACGACAGGGAAGTGCTGTTTAAAGCTTCATCAGGCAGAATGTTGCTTGTTCACACAGGCGCATTGTCGCTCAAGACGACACGTTCTACACAGGGCGTAGCCGTAATGAAGCTCAAAAAAGGACACAGACTTTTTGAAATTTCCGAATACAAAGAGGGCACTTTTGCAAAACCGCAGCGCTACAGAACACGCTCTATGCCTGCTTTAGGTGCGTTGCCGTCAAACGAAGACACGTCTGACGAACAGCTTTCACTGCTTTAAGGTATTTTATTGAAAAATATATGATGAAAAATATAAATTTTCTCTTGCAAAAATAATATTTATGTGATACTATATAATAGTTAATTAATGCAGATTATCGTGTATTATATCATATTAATGAAAGGAAGATGAAAAATGGGCGTTTTAGGTATTGTTCTCGGTGTTGTTCTCGGCATCGTTTCAATAGCAATTATCGTTGTAATTATTCTTCAGGAAGGCAACCAGCAGGGACTTGGCGTTGTAACAGGTGCGGCTGACTCTTATTTCTCAAAGAATAAGGCTCGTTCAATTGATGCGTTTCTTTCACGTTGGACAAAGGTATTTGCCGCAGTATTCGTTCTCTTCGTAATTGCGCTTAATGTACTTTCCTATTTCGGAGTAATAAAGTAATATCTTTAAAAATCAGAGCATAATTATAGACCGTCGGATGTATGTCCGACGGTCTGTTTTATTTTGTGAATTTATGGAGATGTTATTTATGCCGCTGTGGGGACTATCAATCGTTTTTGTGTCAATATTCTTGATTTTTGCAATTATACATTACATATCAAAAAGCAAGCACCCTCTTAAAAGGTCGCTTTTGTCAATGCTTATCGGTGCGGCAACGCTGACGGCAGTGAATTTAACCTCGGGAATAACAGGCGTTTTTCTGCCTGTCAGCCTGCTTTCAATAATCGTTTCGGTTGCAGGCGGAGTACCCGGAGTAACCTTGCTTCTTTCACTTAATCTGTTCTTTTAAGTTTACAGAACGCCGTAAAGATCTTCAAGAGCCTCGCCGACGTTTTCCTTGTCCTTTGTCATAAGCGCAAGCATAACCTTGTAAACGGTAGAAGGACTGTCGTAGAAGTTCTTTTTCATAACCATAGCTTGTTCATAGTTCGGAGCGTAAAGTGTAAAGGACAGCAAATCCATATCACCGCCCGAAATTTTGCAGATAACATCAAAGCCGTTTTCGGTTTTCTTGATTTCAACCGAATTTTCACGGCGCTTTTTCTTTTCGCCAAGCAGTTTTATTGCGCTCACATACGCTTTTTCCTTAACTGTGTAGGAAAGTACGCTTTCAAGCTGATTAGCAATCATTATTCCGTTGTCGGTAAGCTCATACGTCTGCAATCCGTCAACATTTTCGCTTTCCTTTATATTGCCGTTTTTAATCAAATCGTCAAAAGCGGCGCTGACTTCAAAATAATTTGCAAGCTCTTCTATTGTAATTGCCTGTACAACAAGCTCTTTATCCATATTTTCCTTAACGCAGTTAAGAAGATAGCAGATAAGAATTCTGATTTCGTTTTTACTTCTAACACCGCCTAATGTTACGCCCTCGTCAAATGTATCAAAAGCCATATAATCACCCGTATTTTAATATTTATCTTAATTATAACATATAATAAATTAAAAGTGTATATTTTTATTCAAATAATTTGACTATCCGTGTTTGTTATGATAGAATTATAGCAAGAAAGGAGTAATCTTATGGAACAATATATGCCTTTCATATGGATAGGATTTGCAGTATTAATGGCTGTATGCGAAGCGTTTACGTCGCAGCTCGTGTCAATCTGGTTTGTGCTCGGCTCGGTGTGCGCCGCAATTACTTCAATTTTTACAGACTCAATTCCGATTCAGACTTCGGTATTTCTTGTTGTTACTCTTGTTTCACTTCTTGTCACACGACCGCTTATCAACAAGTGGAAACAAAAAAAGGGTGTAACAAGCACAAACGCAGACAGACTTATCGGTAAAATCGGAATCGTCCTTGCTGATATTGAGGACGTTCAAAAGGTCGGACAGGTAAAGGTAGAGGGTGAAATCTGGACTGCAAAGTCACAGTATGCACCGATTTCAAAAGACAGTAAAGTAAAAGTGCTCTCAATTGAGGGAGTAAAGCTCATTGTTGAGCCGACAGAAAACATAGAGGAGTAAATTATGCAAGGATTTATAGGTTTAATTATTATCGGCATCATTGTTTTTATCGTGCTTCTTGTTGTAATAAGCAACATTAAAATCGTACCGCAGGCACACGCTTATGTTATTGAGCGTCTTGGTGCGTATTATGCAACATGGGATACAGGACTTCACGTAAAAATTCCGTTTCTTGACAAAATCTCAAAGAAGGTTTCGCTTAAAGAACAGGTTGTTGACTTCCCGCCCCAGCCCGTAATCACAAGAGATAACGTAACAATGCAGATTGATACGGTAGTGTATTTTGAAATCACAGACCCGAAGCTTTACTGCTACGGTGTTGAGCGTCCGTTAAGCGCAATCGAAAACCTCACAGCAACAACTCTGCGTAACATCATCGGTGACCTGGAGCTGGATAATACGCTTACCTCACGTGACACAATCAACGATAAAATCAGAATTATCCTTGACGAAGCAACAGACGCTTGGGGTATCAAGGTTATTCGTGTTGAGCTTAAAAACATTCTTCCGCCCCGTGAAATTCAGGACGCAATGGAAAAGCAGATGAAGGCAGAGCGTGAACGCCGTGCAAGAATCCTTGATGCAGAGGGTGAAAAGCGCAGTCAGATTCTCGTTGCCGAGGGTATGAAAGAGTCTGCAATCCTCAAGGCAGACGCCGTTAAGGAGCAGAAAATCCGTGAGGCTCAGGGTGAAGCTGAGGCGATCCTCACAGTGCAGAAGGCTAACGCAGACGCACTCCGTATGTTAAACGAAGCCGCTCCGACAGAGCGCATAATTCAGCTTAAATCTCTCGAAGCATTTGCAAAGGCTGCCGACGGCAAGGCTACAAAAATCATCATTCCGTCAGATATACAGAGCCTTGCAGGCAACGTAACAGCAATAAAAGAGCTTTGGGACAGCGAAACACCAAAGCAGTAAATCAGAATACAGCTCACAGCGCAGTCTTTTGACTGCGCTTGACTTTTAAATATAAACGATAATATATTTCAATTCGGAATGCGTAATTCGTAATGCGTAATTAATGGTCACTACGCTCCGAATTTGTAATAATGCTTGTTGTTAGGATACGTTTGTTTGTTGAACAAGTTTTGATATATTGATAACGTTTAGTTTTAAAGTGTAGGGAACAGTCTTGACTGTTCCGCAGGAATACATCTGACTTTTAGGTAATCGGAACGGTCAAGACCGTTCCCTACATTTGTAAAAAATACTAAAAATCACACTTGCGGCAACGCCGCATATTAATAATTCGGGCACCAAACTTTTGAATTATTCGAACCTATCCACTCGACCACAATTCCTAATTCCGCATTCCGAATTACGCATTAAAATATCGTTTATTCAACTTAAAAATATCATCAAAATAAAGGGGTAGGGTATGTTAATTATAAATCTTCTGTGGTATTTTGTGATTTTTTCATTCTGCGGCTGGCTTATAAATGGAATAAGAACCCTCTTTGAAGAAAAAAGATTTTACAACAAGGGCTTTCTTGCTTCTCCGTTTTGTCCGTCCTACGGAGTAGGAGCGGTAATTTGCTATCTTGCATTAAATCACTTTCAATCCAATAGATTTTTTCTGTTTTTCGGCAGTTGTGTAATTTTGTCGCTTGTCGTTATCCTTATCGGCTTTTTTACCGAAAAAGTACTTGGCTTCAAGCCTTGGAATTTCAGCAAAATGAAGCTCAATATCGGCAGCTATATAACCTTGCCATACACGCTTTTGCTTGGAATAATGGGTACAGTTCTTGTAGGAGTGCTAATCCCTGTTCTCAATTCCGTAATAGAGCTTATTCCGTTCCTCGTAAGCCTTATAGTCGTTCTTTCAATCTGTCTGCTCATTCTGATTGACTATGTTTTTGCGATAATCACAACCTTGAGATTACAGCACAGAATCAAGAAGCTCAACGGTGTTTCAAGCCTGCTCGGAAGCGACGTTCCGCAGGAGAAAATCGACGAGCTTGAAAGCAATTACAACAAGCTTTTTACCGAAAATATTTTGCGCCGAAGGCTTGTTTCGGCATTCCCGGAGCTGAAAAACACTGCGTATGTAAAGCAGATTGCCGCAAAGCTTGATGAAATCAAAACCGATAATATGAAGGAGTATACACAGGTTTACGAAAACAAAGACGAAGAGCCTTTTGCATTCGGATTTTGCTTTACAAAGCTGTTTTATCTTTTCCTTTTCGGCTCAATGCTCGGAACTCTGTTTGAAACAATCTGGGCGCTTTTTGCCGAGGGACATTTTGAAGTGCGTGTCGGAATGGTTTACGGTCCGTTTATCCCCGTTTACGGCGGCGGAGCTTGTTTTTTGACTGCTGTTCTGTACAAGCTGTATAAGCTGAGCGATACGCTTATTTTTGTAATCAGTGCAGTAGTCGGCGCAGGCTTTGAGTACTTCTGTTCGTGGTTTCAGGAAACGCTTTTCGGCACTGTTTCGTGGGACTACAGCAACACAGCCTTTAACCTTGACGGCAGAACAAACCTTATGTACGCTCTGATATGGGGCTTTCTCGGTCTTGTCTGGGTTCGTTATCTCTATCCCTGGGCGTCAATGCTTATCGAAAAAATCCCGAAGAAGGCAGGCTCAATAATTACAACATTTCTGATTGTCTTTATGCTGATCAACGCTTTTATGTCGGTGTCTGCAACCTACCGCTGGACGCAAAGAACAGACGGAGTACCTGCATCAAACAGCTTCGACAGATACCTCGACAAGCACTTTGACGACGATAAAATGAATTTTCTGTTTCCTCATATGAAAGACGTTGACGAAACAGGAATCACAACTTCGGGAGTGATTTCATCGGAAAGACCTTATGAAACGAGTCCATCCGAATATACGCTGACAACTTATCCTAAAGAATAGATTTTACTTATTATGATAAAATTTCCCGATTTACTGTCGTTTGTTAAAATAATTGGCATATTCTATTGAAATTCCGACGATTTTTTAATATAATATAATAGTTATCTTCGGCAGGTTTTTAGCTTGTCAGATTATAAAATACACGACAAAGGAGCATATTATGAAGAAAGTTGCAATCATAATGGGTTCAGACAGTGATTTCCCCGTAGTATCAAAGGCTGTCAAAAAGTTAAAGGAATTCGGCGTTGAGTACGAAGTTCACGTTATGAGCGCCCACAGAACGCCCGATGCGGCAATTGAGTTTTCGGCTAACGCAAAGAAAAACGGCTTTGGAGTAATCATTGCAGCCGCAGGAATGGCCGCTCATCTTGCAGGCGTGCTTGCCGCAAAAACCACTCTTCCCGTAATCGGAATCCCCTGCAAATCAGCACAGCTTGACGGTATGGACGCACTTCTTGCAACAGTTATGATGCCAACAGGAATCCCCGTAGCAACCGTTGCTGTTGACGGTGCGGCTAATGCGGCAATTCTAGCTGTAGAAATGCTTGCGCTTTCTGATGATACTCTTGCAGAAAAGCTCGAAAATATGAAAAAAGAAATGGAAGACGGCGTTGCCGAAAAGGACAAGGCAATGCAGCTTAAGGTGGCAGAGCTTTGATTAAGAATTTTGTTGATATAGATACAAAACTTGATAAGTTTAACGATGAATGCGGCGTTTTCGGCATCTACAGAAATGACGATGACCTCGACAGCGTTGCAATCACTCACGACGCTCTTTTCGGTCTACAGCACAGGGGACAGGAAAGCGCAGGAATTACAGTTAATTTTGAGTGCGAGTTTTCAACGGTCAAGGAGCTTGGTATGGTTTCCGAGGTGTTTACCGCAAAAACGCTTTCCAACCTCAAAAACGGCAAGATAGCTATAGGTCACGTTCGTTACACTGCTAACGAAAGCCTTGACCGTGCGTCAAATCAGCCTCTTGTTTTAAGATATAAAGAAGGCTCAATCGGAATTGCAAGCAACGGCTCAATCACCAACTTCCTCGAAATCCGAATAGAGCTTGAACGTGGCGGCGCAATATTTCAGTCAAACTCCAACGCAGAGCTTATGGCTTATGTAATCGCCTACGAAAGATGCTTCACCGGTAATCTGGAGAACGCTGTTCTTCGTTCAATGGACAGGCTCAAGGGCGCATATTCAACAGTAATCTGTGCTCCAACACGTCTTATCGGTTTTCGTGATATGTACGGATTCCGTCCGCTTTGTGTGGGAAAGCTTAAGAACAGCTACGTGATTTCATCTGAAAGCTGTGTGTTCGACAGCATTGGCGCAGAGTTTATCCGTGACGTAGAACCCGGTGAAATGATTGTAATTGACGAAGAAGGCTTCCACAGCTATAAGGCAAGAATGACTGCCGAAAAGACTTCGCTTTGTCTTTTTGAATACGTTTACGTCGCCCGTCCCGACAGCGTGATTGACGGCGTAAGCGTTCACAATGCACGTTTTAAGGCAGGCGAGTTGCTTTACAAGGAATTTCCGATTAAAGCCGATATGGTATGCGGCGTTCCCGATTCGGGAATTGTTGCCGCCGAGGGCTATGCAAAAGCATCGGGAATCCCGTTCGGAATGGGATTTGTAAAGAATAAATACATAGGCAGAACGGTAGGAACAGGCAAGGACAAGAAAAAGCGGCTTTTGCAGACTCGTCTTACCGCTCTGAAAGCTAACGTAGAGGGAAAAAGAGTTGTCATAATTGATGATTCAATTGTCAGAGGTGAAACGTCAAAGCATATTGTAAAGCTTATGCGTGACGCAGGAGCAAAAGAGGTTCATATGCTTATTAGCTCACCGCCCTTTATCTGCCCCTGCTACTTCGGAATTGATATTCGTGACAAAGACAGTCTGATTGCAAATAAACTGTCAATTGAAGAAATCAGAGAACAAATTGGCGCTGATTCACTCGGATATTTAAGCCTTGACAGTCTCAGGAAAATCGCAGAGAATGCAAACATTGACCTTTGCGACGGCTGTTTCAGCGGCAGTTATAATGCTGAAATTCCGCGAACAATTTTTGTTGATAAATACGCTAAAAAAATAAATAAAAAATAACGGAGGATTACAATGAACAGCTTTTCAGAAAGTTACAAGGCAGCAGGCGTTGACGTAACCGCAGGTTACAAATCAGTCGAGCTTATGAAAAAACACGTTGCCCGCACCAAGATTGACGGTGTTGTTTCGGGTATCGGCGGCTTCGGCGGATTGTTTGCTCCCAATTTCAAGGGAATGGAGGAGCCTGTTTTAGTAAGCGGTACAGACGGTGTCGGCACAAAAATCAAGCTTGCTTTTCTGCTTGACAAGCACGACACAATCGGAATTGACGCCGTTGCAATGTGTGTAAACGATATTATCTGCTGCGGCGCACAGCCCTTATTTTTCCTTGACTACATTGCAATCGGAAAGAATATCCCCGAAAAGGTTGCAGAAATCGTATCGGGTATCGCCGAAGGCTGTGTTCAGTCAGGTTGTGCCCTTATCGGCGGCGAAACAGCCGAGCATCCCGGACTTATGCCGCTTGACGAGTACGACGTTGCAGGCTTCAGCGTAGGTATTGCCGACAAGCCAAAGCTTATTGACGGTTCAGACCTCAAACCGGGCGACGTGCTTATCGGACTTCGTTCCTCCGGTGTTCACTCAAACGGTTTTTCACTTGTAAGAAAAATCTTTGGCATAGACGAAACAACAATCAACGCAGAGTACCCGGAGCTTGACAAACCGCTCGGCGAAACTCTGCTTACTCCCACAAAAATCTATGTTAAGCCTATCCTTGCACTCATAAATGAAGTCAAGGTGAAGGCAATTTCTCATATCACAGGCGGCGGTTTCTACGAGAATATTCCCCGTATGCTCACAGACGGACTCACCGCTAAAATCAAAAAGGACAGCATTCCTGTACTTCCTATCTTCAAGCTTATGCAGAGGGTAGGTAACATTTCCGAGCACGATATGTTCAATACATTCAATATGGGTGTCGGAATGATTACAGCCGTTGCAAAGGAAGACGCTGATAAGGCTCTTGAAGTTTTAAAGGCAAACGGCGAAGACGCAGTAATCCTCGGCGAAGTTGTTGAGGGCAGTGACGGAGTTGTGTTTGAATAATGAAAAATATCGTAGTTTTAGTGTCGGGCGGCGGCACAAACTTGCAGGCTCTCATAGATGCACAAAACAGGGGAGAGATAAAAAACGGAAAAATCACCTGTGTAATCTCCTCAAACCCCAATGCTTATGCCCTTACCCGTGCGCAGAATAATAAAATTTCTACAGAAGTCATAAGACGTAAGGACTTTGCAGAATTTGACGAATACGACAATGCATTAACCGAGCTTTTAAAGAGCAAAAATGCTGATGTTGTCGTGCTTGCAGGCTTTATGACAATTCTCGGCAGTAAGGTTATTTCTGCATTTGAAAACAAAATTATCAATATTCACCCCTCGCTTATTCCGTCCTTCTGCGGAGAGGGTTATTACGGACTTCACGTTCACGAGGCGGCTCTCAAAAAGGGCGTTAAGGTAACAGGTGCAACGGCTCATTTTGTGAACGAGGTCTGCGACGGCGGTCCTATTATAATTCAGAAGGCTGTTGAAATTCAGAATGGCGACACTCCCGAAATTTTACAGAAAAGAGTTATGGAACAGGCTGAATGGAAAATTCTTCCCAAGGCTGTTTCACTTTTCTGCGAAGATAAAATTATCGTAAAAGATAACAAAACCGAAATTCTTGACTAATCGGAGGTAAATTATGAAACCCGTATCTCTTTATAACGACATTTCTTCAACTACATACCCCGGCAGAGGTATAGTAATCGGCAGAAGTGCTGACGGCACAAAGGCTGTAATTGCATACTTCATTATGGGCAGAAGTGAAAACAGCAGAAACAGAGTTTTTGTTGAAACCGACGACGGAATCAAAACGCAGGCTTTTGATCCGTCAAAGCTTGTTGACCCCTCGCTTATCATCTATTCACCCGTAAGAGTGCTCGGCAATAAGACAATCGTTACAAACGGCGACCAGACCGACACAATCTATGACCTTATGAATCAGCAGATGACGTTTGAGCAGTCACTGCGCACACGTGAATTTGAGCCTGACGGTCCGAACTACACACCTCGAATTTCCGGTATCGTAAAGTGCACTGACGGCAAGATGAACTACGCAATGTCAATCCTCAAGAGTGCAGACGGCAATCCCGACTGTTGCGAAAGATATACCTTTACCTACGATTCACCAATTGCAGGTCTGGGCAGATTTATCCACACCTATATGAGCGACGGCAATCCGCTCCCGAGCTTTGAGGGCGAGCCTACTTTGGTTGAAATCGGCAATGACGATATTGACACATTTGCAGAGAAAATCTGGAATGCTCTTAACGAGGACAACAAGGTTTCTCTTTTTGTGCGCTATATTGACATAGCAACAAATACTTCCGAGTCAAGAATAATCAATAAGAATAAATAATTATGTAATCAGAAAGGACGATAAAAATGAACGAACTCGCCTTAAAATACGGCTGTAATCCCAATCAGAAGCCGTCAAGAATTTTTATGCAGGACGGCAAGGACTTACCCGTTGAGGTTTTAAACGGCAAGCCGGGCTACATTAACTTTCTCGACGCATTCAATTCGTGGCAGCTTGTAAGAGAACTCAAGGCTGCAACAGGACTTCCTGCCGCAGCTTCATTCAAGCACGTAAGCCCCGCAGGTGCCGCAGTCGCAACAGAGCTTTCCGACACATTAAAGAAGATTTATTTTGTAGATGATTTAGAGCTTTCTCCGATTGCATCTGCTTATGCAATGGCAAGAGGTGCTGACAGAATGTCCTCCTACGGCGACTGGGTAGCTCTTTCCGATACCTGCGATGTTCAGACAGCACGCCTTTTGCAGAGAGAGGTTTCCGACGGAATCATCGCTCCCGACTACACTCCCGAGGCTCTTGAGGTTTTAAAGACAAAGAGAAAGGGAACATACAACGTAGTAAAAATTGACCCGAATTACGTTCCTGCTCCGATTGAGCACAAGGACGTTTTCGGCATAACATTCGAGCAGGGCAGAAACGAGCTTAAAATCGACGAAGCAATGCTTATGCAGAATATCGTAACCGATAACAAGGAGCTTCCCGAGGAGGCAAAGCGTGACCTTCTTATCGCCCTTATCACACTTAAGTACACACAGTCAAACTCCGTTTGCTACGCAAAGGGCGGTCAGGCTATCGGCGTAGGCGCAGGACAGCAGTCAAGAATCCACTGCACACGCCTTGCAGGCAACAAGGCTGACATCTGGTTCTTAAGACAGCATCCGAAGGTAATGAACCTCCCGTTTGTTGAGAACATCAGACGTCCCGACAGAGATAACACAATCGACGTATATATTTCAGACGATTACGAGGACGTTCTCGCTGACGGCGTATGGCAGCAGTTCTTCACAACAAAGCCCGAACCCCTTACAAAAGAGGAAAAGAAGGAATGGCTTGCTAATTTCAGCGGCGTTTCACTCGGCTCTGACGCTTTCTTCCCGTTCGGTGACAATATAGAAAGAGCAAAGCGTTCAGGAGTTCAGTACGTTGCACAGCCGGGCGGCTCAATCCGTGACGACAACGTAATTGAAACCTGCAACAAGTACAATATGACAATGTCCTTTACAGGAATCAGACTTTTCCATCACTGATACGGGGTGCTACTATGAATATATTAATGATTGGCTCGGGCGGCAGAGAACACGCTCTTATCAGAAAGCTTCTTGAAAGTCCGAAATGCACAAAGCTTTACTGCGCACCCGGTAACGGCGGTATCTCAAGAGATGCCGAAACCGTAAATATCGGTGTAATGGATAAGGAAGCAATGGTTAAGTTTGCAAAGGAAAACGCAATCGACCTTGCATTTGTTGCTCCCGACGACCCGCTTGCCGCAGGTATGGTTGATGCATTTGAAGATGCAGGAATCCGTGCATTCGGCCCTAACGCAAACGCCGCAATTATTGAGGCTTCAAAGGTTTTCTCAAAGAACCTTATGAAAAAATACAACATTCCCACAGCAAAATACGAGGTTTTCGATAATGCCGACAAGGCTATTGATTATGTAAAAACTGAAAATACAGCTCCCGTTGTTGTCAAGGCTGACGGTCTTGCACTCGGTAAGGGCGTTATTATTGCACAGACAATTGACGAGGCTGTTTCTGCAATCAAGTCGATTATGGAGGACAAGCAGTTCGGCGACTCGGGCAACAATATCGTTATCGAGGAGTTTTTAACAGGACCCGAGGTTTCAGTTCTCGCCTTTACAGACGGCAAGTGTGTAAAGCCTATGGTAAGCTCCAAGGATCATAAGCGTGCTTACGACAATGACGAGGGACTTAACACAGGCGGAATGGGCACAATCAGCCCTAATCCGTACTACACTGACGAAATTGCCGATGTATGTATGGAAACAATATTCAAACCCACAATTGAGGCAATGAACAAAGAGGGCAGACCTTTCAAGGGTTGCCTGTACTTCGGCTTGATGATTACGCCGAACGGTCCCAAGGTTATCGAGTACAACGCACGTTTTGGCGACCCTGAAGCACAGGTTGTTCTTCCCAGACTCAAAACCGATCTTGTTGACATCTGCGAAGCAGTCATTGATGAAAAGCTCGCTGACATAGACATTGAGTGGTATGAAGGTGCGGCGGCTTGCGTAGTTATGGCAAGCGGCGGCTATCCTGTTTCCTACAAAAAGGGAATAGAGATGTTCGGTCTTGATGATAACGGTCAGGTAGAGGGCGCAACAGTTTACCACGCAGGAACAAAGTACGAAAACGGAAAGTTCTACACAAACGGCGGACGTGTTCTCGGCGTAACAGCAAGGGCAGAAACTCTTGATGAAGCACTTGAAAAAGCATATGCCGCAGCTGACAAAATCAAGTTTGAGGGTGCACACTTCAGACACGATATCGGTAAAACAAAATAATAAAAAATAACAATGCCGCATTCACTGTGAATGCGGCATTTCTGTAAAGTATTTAATTATATCCTGTCTTGTCACAATACCGATAAAGCTTCCTCTTGCATCTGTAACGGGAATGAAGTTCTGCTTCATCGCCCTTTGCAGAAGCTCATCCATACTCACGTTAATCTTAACGGCAGGGTTAAAATCCTTTCGAATTATGTCACGTACATAAAATTTTTCAAGGTCTTTTATCCTTTGATTTCCCTTGTCAATAATATTGTAAAGAAAATCGCCCTCACTTACTGTTCCCACATATTCACCGTCAGCGTTGATTACGGGAATCGCAGTGTATCCGTGGGCACGCATCTTTTCAAGTCCCTGTCTTAACGTGTAGTTTTCATAGATATATTTTACAGTGTCCTTTGGTTTAAGGAGCATTATTACGTTCATTTTATCATTCCTTTAATCTTTAAATGCCTGTGAGGTCACATACAGCTCACCGATAAGATACACAATTCCTGCCGTCAGAAGCAGTGTCTTGACCTGCAAAAGACCGCTTTGAATCACAATTAATGCGGCGGTAATTGTCAGCAGATAAGCAAAGCCCTTCGTTTCCTTTTTTAAGAAAACTATCCACAGCACAACGTATATTACCGTCAGCACAGCTGTTGAAATAAGCCAGTATGTCTGCATAAGCTCGACAGGTTCAGGAAATCCCTTTTCAAGTATGCCGAGGTTTATTCCCATAAGAAAAAGACTGCAATATTTTCCTGTTCGCTCAATATAGAGCATAGCACGGTTGTTAATTGCTTTCAAGTCGTAATTATGAGTTCTTGCATAAACAACGTGAGGAACTGCAAGAATAACTGCAAACAGCAGTCCGTAAACATTTACAACATCAAAAAATCCCATTGAATCACCTTACAAAATTCTTCTTTAATTATACCATATTGCGCCTGTGTTTACAACAATTAAAATCTTAATTTTTGATTTTACATATCTGTATATAAGAAAAATGTACTTTTTTACAAAAATGTACGTAGAGTATTACAATACTGTTGCTATTTTTTTCTTGCTTTTTTTACCAAAACTTTGTATCATATTAATGTTAAGGTGAAAACTCTTAATTTTAAATATATGCACTCTCTGCAATTTCATAGTTATTCTGTTTTGGAGAAGATTATTTTGGAAAAAAAGAAGAAAAAATTCAGGATAAGCGGAAAGCTTATTTTTAATCTTATTGTTTTTGGCATAACGGTATATCTGGGTGTGTTCTTTTTTGTTTCGGAGGACGGACTTATTGACCTCCTTTCAACGCCGAACAGCTTTAACCTCGGCTGGATATTGATAGCTTTCCTTGTTTACGATTTCAATATCTTAATTGATACGTTTGTCACGCTGATTTTCGTGAGGTCGCAATACAAGGACTTTCGGTTTATTGATGCACTCAAGGTTTCCTTTGTCGGTGTATTTTTCGGAGCAATAACTCCGTCAAACACAGGCGGACAACCTATGCAGCTTTATCTTATGTCAAAAAAGAACATCGGAGTAGGCTTTGGCTCTGCCTGTATGACGCAGAAGTTCATTGTCTATCAGATTGTCACAACGCTCTTCAGTGTGTTTGCGGTAATATTCAAATTTGAGTATTTCCAGAGTGCGTTTACCAGCATATGGTCAACCTTATTTATTGTTTTCGGTTTTTCCGTTCAACTTATTGTTACAGCTCTGTTCCTTGTAGTATCATTCTGTCGGGGAATAACAAATAAGATCATAAAGCTGATTTATAAAATAATGGTAAAGTTCAAGTTTGTAAAGAATCCCGAAAAGAAAATTGAGCGACTTTACAACGAGGTTTCAATGTTCCATCAGGCAAACAAGGATTTGTTCAAAAATCCCAAGTTGCTTGTAAGTACATATCTGCTTGTTATGGTACAGGTTCTGGCAATTCTTTCGGTTCCGTATTTCATCTACATTTCATTCGGTATGCCAGAGATTGCAGTATCAAGCGGAGCGGCAGTTCCGAATCTTCTTGACTTTATCTGTATTCAGTCGTTTGTTCTGTTTACATCAAATCTCGTGCCGTTACCCGGTGCTTCGGGCGGTGCAGAGCTTGCGTTTACTATGTACTTCGGTCAGTTCTTTGTGCTTGGCAGAGTAAACAAAATCAAGCCTGCAATTCTGTTGTGGCGACTCGTTACCTACTACGGTGCAATCGTAATTTCCGCTCCGTTCTCTTATTACACAAAAGACAAAAAAGCGGAAGAGAAAAAATTAAAAGAGCTTGAAATGCAAAATGAATGATAAATAACGGACGCTTCGGCGTCCGTTTAACTTTGCAGAAAATTGCGCCGAAACAGTCGGGCAAATAGGTTTAATTATACTACCTTGTCTGCCCGATTTGCGTTTCGAGCCACTCGACTTGAAAACAATATCAGAATGTTGTAATATACTAATATAGACGGAGGTGTTTTTATGCCAAATGTGTTTGATTATTTAGACTGGCGTGGAGATTTGAGTATTAAAAACGATGTTTTCAACGACGTTGATGCACTTATATTATCCCGCCTCTCGTATTTTCCCTTTGATGATATTGTATCTGCCGATATAAACGATAAAATCACAATTAAAAACGCAAGTGATAAATTTTTTGCGACAGATTTAAATAACGATAAAATCCTCTGGGAGGGTGACGCAGAGCTTTTGAAAGCCTGTGAAAAGTCAGAACGTTTTAAAAATATGAAGCTTTCCGGCTATGTGAACATAGTCGAGAGGGAAAAGCAAATGCAGTTTTCGGCTGTTGTCATTGAAATAACCGACAATTGCCGCTATATTTCTTACCGTGGAACTGATAATACTCTTGTCGGCTGGCAGGAGGATTTTAATATGTATTATATGTTTCCTCTGCCGTCACAGCTGACAGCGCTTAAATATCTTGAACAGGCGGCAAAAAGCCTGAACGGCACATTTATCCTCGGCGGTCACTCAAAGGGAGGAAACCTTGCAGTTTATGCATCAATTTTCTGCAATCCCGAAATACGAAAAAGGATTGACGGAGTGTATAACCACGATGGACCGGGATTTGACAAAGAAGTGATTGAACAGAACAGCTACAAGTCGATGATAAGTAAAATCCATACCTATGTACCGCAGTCGTCAGTTTTCGGAATGATGTTTGAACACGCAGAAGAATATACAATTGTAAAAAGCACGCAAAAAGGATTTTTACAGCACGATATTTATTCGTGGGAGATAAAGCGAAATCACTTTGAAACGTTCAATACCATGACAAACACAAGCGCATTTTTCGACCATACTCTGACAGAGCTTGTGTCGGATATGGACGAACAGCAGAGAAAGGCATTCATTGAGGGAGTGTTTTCACTCCTTGAAAATACAGAGGATAAAACATTTAACGAGATAGCAGAGAACTGGAAGACAAATTCAGGCAAAATTTTCAAGTCGCTTAAAAATATGGACAACAAAACAAGGTCGCTGATTATTTCAACTCTGCTTAATCTTATAAGATGCGCTAAGAATAATTTTTCCGACATAAACCCTCTGCTGAAGAAAAACAGAAAGAATAAGGATAATAAGTAATAATAATAAAACACAGGTTGTATAAAAAGTTATATTTTAAACAAACGCAAAATTTACAACAACAAAACTTTGCCATTATATCTTAGACTCCCCTTTGAGGGGAGCTGTCATTTTGCCTGCAAAATGACTGAGGGGTGGAGATGAACTTTTACTGATATATACAAGTTCATCTGACCTACCACCCTTCCGTCACAGCGATAAATCGCTGCACCACCTTCCCTCAAGGGAAGGCTTGGCTATATCGCAAAAGTTGACTATTACGGATTTTAAGTATATTCTTTTTCGACAATCTGAAACACAGGTTGCCTTGACAACCTGTGTTGCTTAATTTATAATAATGCTAATGGGTATTATAAATTATTGTATTTAAGAAGGGTGAAGAAGATTATGAACATATGGCATGACATTTCTCCAAAGAGAATCACAACCGATAAATTTTACTCTGTTATCGAGATTTCAAAGGGCGGCAAGAATAAATATGAGCTTGACAAGGAAACAGGACTGTTAAAGCTTGACAGAGTTCTGTTTACTTCAACTCACTATCCTGCAAACTACGGCTTTATTCCGAGAACCTTTGCCGAAGACGGTGACCCGCTTGACGTTCTTGTGCTTTGCAGTGAAACTATCCAGCCTATGACGCTCGTTGAGTGTAAGCCAATCGGTGTGCTCAATATGATTGACAACAACAGCTGTGACGAAAAGATTATTGCAGTTCCCGTAAATGACCCGAACTACAATTGCTACAGCGATATAAAGGAACTTCCAAAGCATTACTTTGAGGAAATCCAGCATTTCTTTCAGGTTTACAAGTCGCTTGAGGCAGGCAAGACAACTTCCGTAACTGAAATCAGCGGAGTAAAAAAGGCAAAGGAAATTATCAAAAAGTCAATTGACAGCTACATAAAGGATTTCCAGCTTGCATAATAGAGTATATACAAAAAAGCTTTATCATTTCTGATAAAGCTTTTTAAACAGCATATTAAATTATCATCAGATTTTAAAATCATCTGCACTGTATTTTTTATTGAAAGTTGAAGTTTTCGGAACTCTCATAAGCGGGTCATATTTAAAGGCTCTGCATTTGTTGTTCTGAATACGCTTTCCTTTTTTGCAGTAAGCCATTTCTTTTTCAATTACGGCGTTTTCGCAGTATGAACAGTCAGGTCTGATGTTCTGACCGAATAGCTTTTTCTTCATTATAATCACCCCGTGTTCCTTTATTATAACATTAACTTACATCAGTTTCAAGGGGTATATTTTTTCTTGATTTACGGAGGTAAATTTTTATGAATCTTCAATCAAAAACAATGACTCTCAATAGCCCTGATACAGTACCGTATCTTACATATAATTCTTTATCAGAAATAAAGTTCATTAATCACGCTTTTTCAACCCGTCTGGGCGGAGTGTCAGCAGGCGAGTTTACTTCAATGAATATGGCGTTCAACAGGGGAGATAATCCCGAAAACGTGACCGAAAATTATAAGCGTATCTGCAAGAGTGCAGGCTTTGATTTCGACTCTCTGACAGCGTCGGCTCAGGATCATAACACATTTGTTCGTGCCGTAACCTCTGAAAACAAGGGCGTAGGAATTTACAAGCCCCGTGATTTGCAGAGCGTTGACGCACTCATTACAAATGAAAAGGGTGTAACGCTTGTTACGTACTATGCAGACTGCACACCGCTGTTTTTTGTCGATACCAAGCAAAAGGCAATCGGTCTTGCTCATGCCGGCTGGAGGGGGACGGTTGGCAGAATAGGGGAAAAGGTTGTAAATAAGATGACCGAGCTTTACGGCACAAACCCTGCCGACATAGTTGCCGCAATCGGCCCGGCTATTTCCGTATGCTGTTACGAGGTTGATAAACCCTGTGCAGATAATTTCTATGCACTCTCTGACCTTGACAGCAGTCGTTTTGTATTCCCTAAAGAAAACGGAAAATATATGATAGATTTGCTTGAAACCAACAGACAAATCCTCGTTGCCGCAGGCGTAAAGAACGAGAATATAACGGTAAGTGATGTATGCACCAATTGCAACAGCGAGCTGTTGTGGAGCCACCGTGCAACAAAGGGCAAGCGAGGAACAATGAGCGCATTTATGTGCATAGTTGATTAAATTGCAGGTGTAAAATGTCAGGAAATTCAAGGTACAGATATTCAAAAACAAAACCATCGTGGAACAAAGATAATAAAATTCTTCTTGTGTTGCTTTCTGTTCAGATTGTTCTTTTTATAACGTTAGTCTTATTCGGTACGTTATTTAATGATTGTTTCAGCCTCGTTTTAAAAATAATATTGTCTGCTCTTATGTTGACAGACAGTATAGCTGTTATTATCTTTACAATTAAAACATATGACAGAAATTCATTTGACGACAGGTTTTGCGGCGTCAGAATAGAAATTTTTATTTTTACAATTATATCGCTTTTTGTTTCTGTTACAATCTTTTATTGGTAATAAAAAAATGTTACAATCTATATATGTTCAGAAAAAAACTTTACAAATAATACACACTATTAAAAATCCGGAGTGGAGCGACCTTTAATTCCACTCTCCACACTCCAAACTAAAAACAGGATATACCTGAATAATCGTTTCGGGCATATCCTGTTAATTTTTTATGCGGTTTTTCCAGTGTAAAGCTGATAATACTTGCCTTTCTGCTCAATGAGCTGGTTGTGTGTGCCGCGCTCAATGATTCGTCCCTGTTCAAGTACCATAATGCAGTCGGAATTTTTAACGGTTGACAGCCTGTGGGCGATAACAAAAGTTGTCCTGCCCTTCATAAGCTTATCCATACTGTCCTGAACCATCTTTTCTGTTCTCGTATCAATCGAGCTTGTAGCCTCGTCAAGAATAAGCGCAGGCGGGTCGGCAACAGCAGCTCTTGCTATTGCAAGCATCTGTCTTTGTCCCTGACTTAAATTTCCGCCGTCACCTTTTAAAACTGTGTTGTAGCCGTCGGGGAGCTTGCGGATAAACGAATCTGCATTTGCAAGCTTTGCGGCGGCAATAACTTCTTCGTCGGTAGCGTCAAGCCTGCCGTAGCGGATATTTTCCATTACCGTATCGGTAAACAGGTGAGTATCTTGTAAAACAACACCGAGTGAACGTCTTAAATCAGACTTTTTGATTTTGTTGATGTTAATACCATCATATCTGATTTTGCCGTCCTGAATATCATAGAAACGATTAATAAGGTTAGTAATTGTAGTTTTGCCTGCACCTGTAGAGCCGACAAACGCAATTTTCTCACCGGGGTCGGCATAAATGTCAATGTTATGGAGTACCATTTTGTCGTCGTTATATCCGAAATCAACGTCATCCATAACAAGCGCACCCTGAAGCTCCTTGTACTCAATTTCACCTGTTTCCTGATGAATGTGTTTCCACGCCCAAAGACCTGTGCGTTCGTTAGTTTCAGTGAGTTTTCCGTTTTCTTTCTTTACATTTACAAGTGTAACATAGCCTTTGTCATCCTCACTCTTCTCATCAAGCAAATCAAATATACGCTCTGCACCTGCAAGAGCCATAATAATACTGTTTAACTGCTGACTTACCTGATTGATAGGCTGGCTGAAATTCTTGTTAAAGGTCAGAAAGCTCACAAGCTTTCCGAGTGTAAATCCTGCATATCCTGTCAGAGCAAGCACACCGCCGAGAATAGCACAGAGAACATAGCTGAAATTACTTAACTGTGCATTAATCGGCATAATGATGTTCGCAAATTTATTTGCATTGTATGCACTGTCAAACAGCTTGTCGTTAAGCTCTTTGAATTCCTCAATGCTCTTTTTCTCGTGATTGAATACCTTAACGACCTTCTGACCGTTCATCATTTCCTCAATGTAACCGTTTTCCTTACCGAGGTCAGTCTGCTGTGCAAGGAAGTATTTTCCGCTCTTGCCCGCAAGATTTTTTACCACAAACAGCATAACAAATACCATAAAAAGTGTGAGCAGAGTAAGAGGAATGCTTAAAACAATCATACTTGCCAGAACGGAAATAATAGTAATTACGCTTGAAAAAATCTGCACAAGGCTCTGACTTATCATCTGACGAAGAGTATCAACGTCATTAGTGTAAACGCTCATAATATCGCCGTGCTTGTGTGTATCAAAATACTTAATCGGCAGACTTTCCATATGCGAGAATATGTCGCATCTTATGTCACGCATAGTACCCTGCGTAACGTACACCATAATTTTTGAATAAGCAAATGTCGCTGCTGCTCCGAGTATATAGAATACTGCAACTTTAGCAATAGCCATAAGCAGCGGAGTAAAGTCGGGATTCGGCTGACCTATCATAGGAGTGATGTAATCGTCAATAAGCGTTTGAATAAACAGCGTTCCCTGAACATTTGCAAAAACACTCATCAGCATGAAAATGAATACAAAAATCATATGAAATTTGTACTTTTTCATAATTATTCCGATTAGTCGTTTCAGCGTTTTCATCGGATTTTTAACCTTTGCACCTGCTGCCTCGTTGTGTTTATTAACGGGTGGTTTCGGTCCTCTCATATTACAGCTCTCCTTTCTTGTCAAAGTCGCCGCTTCCGCCTGTTTGTGCGGAGTAGATTTCGCTGTAAATCGGACTTGAATTTACAAGCTCCTCGTGCGTTCCTACAGCGCTTATTTCGCCGTCGTCCATAACGATGATTTTGTCTGCATTTTCAACGCTTGAAATTCTTTGAGAAATAATAATTTTAGTCGTGTCGGGAATTTCGTCACGGAAAGCCTTTCTGATTCTTGCGTCGGTTGCAGTATCAACGGCACTTGTCGAGTCGTCAAGAATAAGTATTTTAGGCTTTTTAAGCAAAGCTCTTGCAATGCAGAGCCTTTGCTTCTGTCCGCCCGAAACATTAGTACCACCCTGTTCGATATGGGTGTTATACTTGTCGGGGAAGGACTGAATAAAGTCGTCGGCGCAGGCAAGCTTGCAGGCGTTGATACATTCTTCCTCGGTTGCGTTTTCGTTGCCCCAGCGCAGATTGTCAAGAATAGTTCCGCTGAAAAGCACGTTTGACTGCAACACAACCGATACCTCGTCACGCAGTGTTTCAAGGTCGTATGAGCGAACATCCTTGCCGCCTACCTTGACAACTCCGTCTGTAACATCGTAAAGTCTGCCGATAAGGTTTACAAGGCTCGTCTTTGAACTGCCCGTTCCTCCGATAATACCGACTGTTTCACCCGACTTGATAGATACGTTGATGTTATTAAGTATCGGCTTTTCACTTGATGTGTTGTAGCTGAAAGAAACATTTTCAAACTCAATACTTCCGTTTTCAACATTGTAATCGGGATTTTCGGGATTCTTAAGCGTTGATTCTTCGTTTAAAACCTCGGTAATACGTCTTGCGCTTGCAAGGCTCATAGTAATCATAACAAACACCATTGCAACCATAAGCAGGCTCATAAGAATGTTCATACAGTATGTAAGCATACTTGTAAGCTCGCCTGTAGTCATCTCACTGCCGACAATCATATTAGCGCCGAACCAGCTTATTGCTATGATACAACCATAAACAGTTATCATCATAAGCGGTGAAACAGATACCATAGCGTTTTCAGCCTTTACAAAAAGCCTGTAAAGATTATTTGTGGCTCTGTTGAATTTCTTTACCTCGTGGTCTTCTCTTACAAAGGATTTTACAACTCTGATTGCCGATACATTTTCCTGAATGCTTGCGTTGAGTTCATCGTACTTTTCAAACACCTGACTGAAATATTTATAAGTAACCTTAAGCAGGAATCCAAGCACAACCCCGAGAAATACGATTGCAATAAGATAGATACAAGCGAGCTTTGCGTTGATAATAAATGTCATTGTCATAGCAATAATCAGGCTGAAAGGCGCTCTGAAGCACATTCTGAGTATCATCTGATAAGCGTTCTGAATGTTTGTTACATCGGTGGTAAGACGTGTGACAAGACCTGCGGTTGAGAATTTGTCAATGTTTGCAAATGAATATGACTGTATATTCTCAAACATAGCCATACGCAGATTTCTTGCAAAGCCTGCCGACGCTTTTGCACCGTAAATGCCGCCCATAATTCCTCCGAACAGTCCGATAAGCGCACAGGCACCCATCAAAAGACCTGTTGTAATTATGTGTTGCATATTGCCTTCGTTGATTCCTTCGTCAATCATAGAAGACATAATAAGCGGAATAAGCATTTCCGCTACGACCTCAAGAATCATAAATAAAGGCGTCATAACAGACTCTTTAACAAAGCCCTTAATGTGTTTTGTCAGAGTTTTTATCATATAATATACATACTCCTTCCTTTTATATGACATAAATTTATATGATATAAAGTCAGTTGTTTTCAAGACCGTATCTCAGCTTTTTCACAAGGCGCAAAAAGGTATCTTTTTCATCGTTATCAAGAAGTCTGTCAAAGCTTTTCTCGTTTTCTTCAACAGCCTTTTTAAGAATTACTGCCGTTTGTACACCTTTATCAGTCAGAGTAATTTTTTTCAGCCTTGCGTCACTTTCTACAGACTCTCTTGTAATATATCCCTTTTTCTCCATAAGCTTAAGAATATTTGTAACGGTTGAGCGTGAAATAGCAAACTCGCTTTCAATATCCTTCTGGTATATGTCCCTGTCAAGATTCAGAATAAGATAACCTATAATCCAGCCGTGCATAACGGTAACCTTGTCAAGTCCCGACTTTGAAGCAGTCATAATCATCTTTCTTTGCATAAGATGGTCAATCGCTTTAATTTCGTGACCGATAGATTCGGCAATCGAATTGCCTTGCATAGAATCACCTCCGTTTGTTTTAAATAAAACAGTTTGATATAAAACTATCTTATAGTATATTATACCATTCCGAGTTTTTAAGTCAAGCGGAAGTAAGAAGTTTTCACACAAGTTTCATATTACAAAACATACTTTAAAAATTCAGTCTGATGTGGTAAAATGTAAATACAATATTCTGAATGGAGTTAAGTTATGAAACAAAATCATAGTATTAAAATTCGTATTTTAGCCGTAATTTCGTTATTAATTTCATTAGCGATTCTTTGTTCCTGCTCTTTTGATGTTAATTTCAAACCTGATGAGCCTGAAAAAACTGCAACTAAAAATGCACTCAATGTACATTTCCTTGACGTAGGGCAGGGAGATTCAATTTTTATCGAGCTTCCCGACGAAAAAACAATGCTAATAGACGCAGGCGAAAACTATCACGGAGAGGGAATAAAAAATTACATAGGCGACTGCGGATACTCAAAAATTGATTATCTCGTTGCAACTCACCCTCACGCTGACCATATCGGCTCAATGGGTTATATCGTAAGGAATATGGATATAGGCTCTGTCTGTATGCCAAAGGCAGCGGCAAATACAAAGACCTACGAAAATCTTCTTGAATCAATTTCCAAGAAAGGATTGAAAGTAACTTCTGCAAAGGCAGGGCTTACGATTGCCGAGGGAAGCGACTACACAATCAACGTTGTTGCACCTGTAATAATTGATGAAGATAATCTTAATAACAGCTCGGCTGTCATAAAGCTTAGCTATAAAGACAACACATTCCTTTTTACGGGAGATGCAGAGAAAAAGGAGCTTGAAACTATTACCGACGACATCAGCGCAGATGTTCTGAAGGTCGGGCATCACGGAAGCAATACCTCAACAACCGAAGAATTTCTCAAAGCGGTAAATCCGACTTATGCGGTAATTTCTGTCGGTAAGGGCAATGACTACGGTCATCCTCACAAAGAAACACTCAAGTTGCTTGAGAAATTCAACTGTGAGGTTTACAGAACCGATAAAGACAAAACAGTAGTATTCTCCTCCGACGGAAAAATAATATCGGTAAAAAGCGGAGAACAGTCAATAAAGAAAGCAGGTTAAAATATGAAAAGATTTACAGTAGACAGAATAGAAGAGGATAAAGCCGTTCTTGAATGTGAAAACGGTGATTGCGTAACGCTTGAATTGAAATCACTTCCAAAAAATATAAAAGAGGGCGACGTTCTGTGCTTTGAAGAAAACAGTTATTTTCTTGACAAAGAAGAAACCGAAAAGCGCCGTCAGAAAATAAAAAGCCTTATGGATTCACTTTTTGACTAAAAAGAAAAACTGCTTTGTTGATTATTAACAATTCAGAAAATTATTTATCTACTTTGGACAAAAGAAATATACAAGATTTGTACACTTTGGTTATTGTTATATTTTGATATGCATTGTATAATATTATATGTAAAAAGAAAATTTCGACAATAAACGGAGGAATAATTATGAAAATAAGAGCATTGTCAATTTTTTTATCTATAGCAATGGTGTTTTCCTGTCTTGCTTCAATCACTTCATTCAGCGCCTATGCTGAAGAAACAACCGAAGAAAGTGTTTATACCATTGCGGGCAATAATGAAGAACTTTTCGGTCTTATCTGGTACAAATACATCACCAAGGATAACACAATGCAAAAGTCGGGTGATGTCTATGTATATGAACTGAAGGACGTTCAGGTGCAGACAGGTATTAAATTTTCGATTGTAGAGCATAAACCTGACGGTACAACCAGAGAATACGGTAACGGTCCCCATTATCCCGGTAATTTTGATATTTATTCCGAATTCAGAGTAGCAAAAGCCTGTGACGTTACTATTACCTTTAATCCCGAAACATACGAAATAAAGGTTCTCGGTGACGGTGTAAGGGAAATCAAAGATGATACATACAGATTATATGCCTATAGTATGAATTGTGATACTTTTGGTATTGATACAGAAACCAATCCGTATCCTTTAGAAAACGAAATGACTGAAGATGGAAACGGTATTTATTCCGTAACGTTTAGGGATGTACAGCCGCAAAAAAATATTCTTATAAA
The DNA here is from genome assembly GCA_002491825.1 of Ruminococcaceae bacterium UBA7147. Taxonomy (GTDB): domain Bacteria; phylum Bacillota; class Clostridia; order Oscillospirales; family Acutalibacteraceae; genus Ruminococcoides. The sequence continues at coordinate 22,270 of DKWR01000024.1, read as the reverse complement.
TATTTCAGCGGAGGTAGCTGAACACATTGTAGGATTTACGGGATATAATTACTGCGCAATTGATGTGACAAAACCCTGTGATGTTACTGTGTATTTTTTAGGATATGCATATAGCGAGGACGCCCAAATATGGGCAGAGGGTGACGGTGTTGTAATGAAAACAAAACCAGAAATCGGAGAAATACACCTTGTAGGTGGTTTCACTGATTATGATCCCACAGAAAGCAATAAAATGACGCAGACAAACGATTATGTTTTTACTTATCGTGCCGATAAGCTGACAACCGATAAGAATTATGGTTTCCAGTTTTATAATGTTCAGGAAAACTATAACGATATGTGGTACGGTGCTAATTATGACAGCAATTATGATTTTGGAACAGAAACTCCGGCATATTCAATTTTTAGTGATTATGGGGCTTGTTTCCAGAGAGGTTATTTCAGCGTACCGTATGATAATGCAAGCGTGCTGATTACCTTTGACCTTACGAATTTTGATTACATTTCAAAGCAGAACGCAAGCTACAGAATTGATTTAATCGGTGATGTCTGCGGTGACGGAAAAATCTCCGTAACCGACGCCACAGAGCTTCAGAAGTCACTCTCTGAAATTACAGAGCTTACCGATAATCAGAATACCCTTGCAGACGTAAACGGTGACGGCGAAGTAAACATAAAGGATGTTACAGCAATTCAGAAAATAGCCGTACAGTAAAATCAGACCGGTTGGATAAAATATAATAATTTGAGGAGCAGACCGATTTAAAAGTCTGCTCCTTTTATATTTTGTTTAACTCTTCAATTAAAATATAAAATGTGAAATTTTCAAGTTTTACATTTTTATTGCAATTTCAGCCATTATGTAGTATGATATATTATGAGTATATATTACTATGGTTTACAATAAGGAGCAAATTGTGTTTGGATATTTGCAAATTCAGAAAAGCGAACTGCTTGTACGGGAGTTCGAGGTATATAAATCCGTATATTGCGGTTTGTGCAAACAAATGGGAAAGGATTATTCATTCCTAACCCGTTTAAGTTTAAGCTATGACTGCACATTTTACGCAATGCTTCTTATGTCCGTTTCAAGAAGCTGCAAGGGCTTTAAGGACGGAAGGTGTACCTTTAATCCGCTGAAAAAGTGCAAATTCGCCTTGTGCGAAAGTGATTGCTACAGCAAAGCGTCAGCCTTTTCCGTCATTTCTGTTTTCTATAAGCTGAAGGACGATTTGGCAGACGAAGGCTTTTTCAGAAGAATTTTAACAAGATTACTGCTTTTGTTTTTTTCGCATTGGCAAAAGAAAGCCGCAAAAAAATATCCCGAAATAGACAAATATATTTCCGAAATGACTTCAATGCAATCGGAAGCAGAGGCTGATACAAACTGTTCGGTTGATATGGCGGCTCACCCGACAGGACATATGCTTGCAAATGTTTTTGCACTTGAGGCTGAAAACGACACAGACAGACGTGTTTTTTATGAATTTGGCTATCATCTCGGCAGGTGGATATATTTGGTTGACGCCGCCGATGATATTCAAAAGGATAAAAAGAAACACAATTTCAATCCGTTTAATTCCTTAAAAGAAGAATACACAAAAGAACGTATTGTATCTGCGCTCAATCAATCGCTTGCAAGAGCGTATGACGCTTATAATTTAATTGACATAAAGGATTTCAGAGGGATTCTTGACAATATGCTTTTGCTCGGTTTGCCCTCTGTTCAAAACAAAGTAACAGGCAATATAGTCGGAGGTAATAATGAATAATCCATACGAGGTTCTCGGAGTTTCCGAAACAGCTACCGATGAGGAAATCAAAGCGGCTTACAGAAAGCTTGCTAAAAAGTATCATCCCGATAACTACGCTGACAGTCCTCTTGCAGACGTAGCCGAACAGAAGATGAAAGAGATTAACGAGGCTTACGACGCAATAAATCAGATGCGTCAGAAGGGTAAGGGTACAGGCTCAACAGGCTCTTCATCTTATTCAAGCTCTGCAAATTCGCAGTTTTACAACGTAAGAATTTACATTCAGCGCAATATGATTGACCAGGCTGAACAGATACTCGACTCTACTCCTATGGGCAATCGTACAGCCGAGTGGTACTATCTCAAAGGAATGTGTGCCTACAGACGTGGCTGGAGCGAGCAGGCTTTCAATAACTTTACTACAGCCTGTAATATGGACCCGAATAATCAGGAGTACCGAGCGGCACTCAATAATATGCAAAATCAGCGTGCATATAATTACGGCGGCTACAATCAGCCGAATATGCAAAACACAGGCGCAGGCTGTTCCTGTTGTGATGTTTGTGCGGCAATGATGTGCGCAGACTGTATGTGCGATTGCTGCAGAGCAGGTTGCTGATATGAAAAACGGTGTAAAAAACTCAACTTTCAGAGTAGCCTTTTGCGGTATCATAGCGGCTCTGGGACTTGTGTTGATGCTTCTTACTTCTCTTGTTCCTGTCGGAACATATGCATTTCCATGTTTCGCAGGAATATTTATTGCGGCCGTAGTTATAGAGTACGGCTGGAAATGGGGACTCGGCGTATATGCCGTAGTTACGGTTTTGTCGCTGTTTCTTGCCGGTGACAAGGAGTCTGTTCTCTATTTTATCGCACTTTTCGGTTATTACCCGATTCTTAAGGCAGTATTTGAAAAGCATATTAAAAATAAAATCATTTTGTATGTTATAAAATTTGCAGTTTTTAACACTGCGGCAATCGCTTCTTTTTTTGCGGCTGCTTTTCTGCTTTCGATTTCTCCCGAAGAATATACGCTTTTCGGTGTGTATATGCCGCTTGCTTTTCTGGCATTCGGAAATGTGTTTTTCCTTATATATGACTTTGCTGTTACGGTATTTGTCGGTCAGTACGTTGTCAGATTAAGAAGTAAATTTTTTGGAAGAAAATAAATATTTAATTTGCGAAAAAAGAATTTTTATGTTATAATAATATAGATAAAAGAAAATACGAACAATTATTCTCGCAGTACACTATATTAAGTTTTGAAAAGGAACAAAGGTGGTATTTATGAAACAAAAAGTATTAGTCAGAGTTGTCTGTATTGCGCTTGCAGTTGCAATTTTAGGCTCGGTTTTCTTGGTTGCTGTCAGCTCGCTTTCGGCTGGTGCAGTTTCAGAATCTCTTGAAGATGTCGCAACAGCACAGATTGATGAAAGCTCCGAAACAGCTACTCAATCACCCGAAACACTAAAAAGTGATTTTGTAGCTACAGTCAGTACAAATCTTTTAAAGACAGCCTATTCTTCTCCGTCAAAGGGAGCAAGTGGATATGTAAATGATGATTATGTAAATCTTCGAAGCGGCGCAGGCACAAATTATTCTGTAGTAACCTGTATGCGAAAAAATACAAAGTTTACATATGTAGACGGCAAACTATATAATTCACAATGGTATAAAATCAAGCTTACCTCAAATTCAAAAACAGGCTATATACGACAGGATTTTGCTACTCTTTCGCAGACATCAACCGATACTCCTTCAACAGAGAAAGTAACGGGTTATGTAAACGACGATTATGTAAATCTTCGCAGCGGAGCAGGAACGAACTATTCTGTAGTAACCTGTATGCGTAAGAATACACAGTTTACGTTTATAAGAACAACGCTTTATAATTCAAATTGGTATAATATTCAGCTTTCGGACGGTAAAAAGGGCTATATTTGCAAACCCTATGCAACTAAAAACAGCTCCTCTTCCAATCCGTCAACGCCGACAGCACCGACTGCTCCCACAACTCCGTCAGGCTCAATCAAGCTTTCCTCAACGAGCGAAACGATTTACGTCGGAAACAAATTTGCAATAACTGCAACGGGAGCAAGCTCTGTTAAGTGGACAAGTTCAAACACTTCTGTTGCAACCGTTGACTCACACGGTGTTGTTTCGGCAAAGAAAAGAGGTTCTGCCGATATTAAAGCTACGTCAGGCACAAAATCCGCAACTTGCAAAATTACCGTTAAGTCGGGCAGTACAGTGAATATTTCTACAACTTCAATCAGCAATATGCGCAGAGGAAAATCCGTACTGCTGAAATCTACTACAGGCTCTGTAAAGTGGAAATCATCAAACACTGCAATTGCTACTGTAAACAACGGAATTGTAGATACAAAATCAAACGGATACGTAACAATTACCGCCTACACATCAAGTGGTGCGGCAACCTGCCTTATAAATGTAATCGGCAGAGATAATATCAGATTTGTATACGCATCACCTAACTCTGCACCTAAAAATTCAACTGTAACATTCAAGGCAATTACCGATACAGACAGAGTTGCAGTTCGTTTTGTTGTATCAAACGGCAGTACGTCTTATACTGTAAATGCCACAAGCAAGGTCAAAGACGGCGATAACTACATATGGTCCGGTTCAAAACAGCTCAGCAAATCAGGAAAATGGACCGTCAAGGCTTATGCAAAATATAAAACCTCAACTGCATATCTTACAACTCCCGGAAACGGCGAGGGAGAGGTATTTGTAACTTCTTCAACCGACAAGACCACAACTGTCTGTGCCGAAAGACGTGCAAGTGACGAAGTAATCAACCTTATTGCAAACTACGAAGGTTTCTTAACCTGCGTTACTGCCGACAGTATAACATCCGATCCGACGCTCGGCTACGGCAAGGTAGTTCTTACAAATGAACAGTTCTACAATAACCTCACCAAGAACGAAGCATATGCGTACCTTTGCCAGACTGTCAACAAGGGCGGTTACACAAAAAAAACAAATTCATTCCTCATTAATAACGGAATTAAGTTCAATCAACAGCAATTCGATTCACTTGTCTGCTTTACATATAACGTAGGTGCAAGCGCAATCTACAATGATTCCGATTTACAGTCTGTTCTGCTCAACACAGGTTCGGGCAGTTCAACAATCAAGGCAGGTGCAAGAGGATATGTAAATGCTTCAGAAGTGAACCTTCGCAGTGGTGCAGGAACAAACTATTCGGTTCTGACCTGTATGTCACAAAACACAAAGTTTACATTTGTTGACGGCAAGGTTTATAATTCTGACTGGTACAAAATCAAGCTGTCAAACGGCACAACAGGCTATATCTATAAGTCATATGCATCCGTTTCAGGCGGCTCAAGAGATTTGAACAATGTAAATAAGCAAAACTTTTTAGACAACTTTTTGCAGTATCACCATGCGGCAGGCTCCTGCTACTGGGGACTCTTATACAGACGAGTAGACGAAGCAGAAATATTCTTCTACGCTGACTATCAGCGTGACGGCGAATACAACAAAAAAGGCTTCAAATTCAATTGCGGCGTAAGACCTTCCTTTGGTATAGGCTGATTGCTTGGTAATAATAAAGTGTTGTTTAAGTGAAAATGAAGAAGGTAATAAGATGAAAAAAATAGGATTTATCGGTGCAGGCAATATGGCTACCGCCATAATCAAGGGACTTATGTCCCAAAACAACGGCAATGCTGATTTTATCAATGTTTTTGATACCGATAATAATAAGTGTGCTTTGATGGCTGAAATGGGCGTTTCAGTCTGTAAGTCGTGTTGTGAGGTTGTAGAAAACAGCGACATCACCGTACTTGCAGTAAAGCCTCAGAATTACCCGGAGGTGCTTGAAACAATCAAGCCTGCCGTAAACGAAAGCAAAACCTTTGTTTCAATTGCCGCAGGAATTTCAATCGGCTATGTTCAGTCTGCTCTTGACTGTAAATGCCCCGTTGTGCGTGTAATGCCAAACACTCCATTGTTGCTTAAGAAGGGAGCCTCTGCACTCTGTCCGTCAGATAACATCAGCGACGAGGACAAGCAGGTTGTATATAATATGTTTGCAGGAAGCGGCGTGTGTGAATACATAACTGAAGAGCATATGAACGAGATTATTGCCGTAAACGGAAGCAGTCCGGCATATATCTACCTTTTTGCAAAGGCAATGGCTGATTATGCGCAAAAGCAGGGAATAGACTACGATAAGGCTATGAATCTTGTATGCGCAACGCTTGAAGGCTCGGCGGCAATGCTGCGTGAAAGCGGCGACAGCGCCGATGTTCTTATTCAGAAAGTAAGCTCAAAGGGCGGTACAACAATAGCCGCACTCGATAAACTCAAAGAGCACGGCTTTTACGAGGCAGTTCAGGATGCAATGGACGCCTGTACAAAGCGTGCCGAGGAGCTTGGTAAGTAATATTCATATTATAAAAACATTCCGCATAAAGTTTTAACGGGACAACCCGAGCTTATTGCTCGTAAAATTCCGATAAAACGAAAGGAATGTATTTATGAAAAGCTTGGTATTTTCGTTTAAGAAGACAGAATTAGGCAGAAGAGGAATACGCAGAATAACTCTTTCCGATTTGCAGTATTTTTTCAAACGGTACGGCTTGCGTGTTATGTTCACCGCAGTCTTGCTTGTCGGACTTGTCACAGGCTCAATATGCGCACAAAATTCAGGCGAAAGCCTGCTTAATTCTCTCGATTTTCTATTTACAACAAACCTTGACGCAAGACTTGCACAGAATGCAGCAGGTACTTTCTGTGCTTGCTTTGCGTCAGATTTTATATTTTTATTTTCAATATTTTTGCTCGGAATTACCCCCTGGGGAGTGTTCGTAATGCCCTTTGTTGTCCTTTTTAAGGGCTTTGGAACAGGGCTGACGGCAGGTTATCTTTTTGCTATACAAAAGCTCGGCGGAGTAGGCTTTTATCTTCTTGTGCTGTTGCCGGGTACATTTTTGTTCTGCATTGCGCTTGTAATGTTTTCGTCAAATTCCTTTATGTTCTCAAAGGATATGTTTGCCTACACGTTCGCAAAATATCCGCCCAAGCAGTCAATGCGTTCGGGAGCAACAACGCTTTGCTCTCATCTTATTGCTTCTCTAATAATGACGTTCTGTGCGTCCCTTATTGATACAGCACTATGGACGTTGTTTGCAGGAGCGTTTAATTTTTGATTTTTTTCAAAAGTCGGAGGTTTATAATGTCATCTGAAAAAAGCTCTGTTGCTTTGACATCTTTTATTGCAAGCTTATTTCATAATTTTCCGAAGCTGTTGCTGACAAATTTGCTTTTTGCAGTACCGTCAGCCGTATTTTTCGGCATATTCTGGTTAATTAATACGATTACGGGCTTAAACTCAAACTTCATACTTTTCTTAACGGCAATTCCGCTTTTCCCATTTTACGCAGGTGTTGTTCAGGTCACCTCGCATATGGTTAGGGGAGAGGAAAACGTTGACGTTGTACATAACTTCATTTCAGGCGTAAAGGAAAACTTCCTGCGATTTCTTGTTCACGGTGCTGTGTTCTATGTTGCAATGTTTTTCAGCTACTATTCAATAACAATGTACACTTCATTTGGCAAGGTCAACGGAGTATTTTACATCTTCCTTGCAATCAGCATAATAGTAAGCATATTTTTCCTTTTTTCTTTCTATTATATTCCGCCTATGACGGTAACGTTTGATATTTCAATGAAAAATATCTACAAAAACAGCGCATTAATGACCTTTGGCGAGTTCAAGCACAATCTGATTGCAACTCTCGGTTTGTTCGTACTTACTCTGCTTTGCGCAACGATTCTTATGTGCTGTTACGTGCCGATTGCAGTAATAATAGCTACAGTAGTGCTTGCACTTTTCTTTATACCTTCAATTATGTCGTTTATAATCAATTCTGCGATATATAAACCAATGTACAATATGATTGTCGGCAACGATAAAAAAAGCAAAGAAATTGACAAGAAGATTGAGAACAGAAAGAACGGAATTTTTGACGATACAGAGGAAACACCGAAGAAAAACATCGCCGAAGGATTTTCGGATATAGAGGTTGACGAAAATGCCGACGGTGACGAATACATTTACTATAACGGAAAAATGATGAAGCGAAGCGTGCTTTTAAAGCTAAAAAATGACGAAAACCCGAAAGGAGTTCAGGAATAATGGCAGGACGACACAGTGCGAAAACCTCAAAAAAACCGATTGTAATAATCTGTATTATTGTAGCAGTAATAATCATAGGTGTAATATGTGCAGTGATATTCTTTAATTCAGGCTCAAAGCCTGCAAATACAACTTCAACTACTTCACAGCAGACAACTTCAACAGTTCAGTCAGCCTCGGTTGAGTCAGCACAAACAACACTTCAACCCACAGAATCTGAACAGCCGACAACGCAATCCGAAACCTTTGCAGGCGAAACCTCGGAGGTTTCAAAGGTCGTAGTTCCCACACAGGGCGGTCAGGAAGTAAGCTACTTCAATGCAACCTACGTGCCTTACAAAGCTGTTGATTCCTCGACAAACGAAGAGTGTACTCTGCGTGAGGTGTTCGGCTCTGCATTTTCACAGGGCGTAATCACCTTCAACAGCGACGGAACATTCACCGACTCCGTAACTTCATCTTCTGCTAATTCGGGCGCATATGCCGTAGAGGGTGACAAGATTGTCGCAACCTATTCAAATGACAAGAATATGTCCGTAAAGGTTGCCTCGTGGGAGGGTGACACCCCCGCAGAGCTTATCATAAATTATGGCGGCTATGACGTTTATTTCAATATGTAAATTGTAAAACGTTGCTTTTCGTAGGGACACGGCGTGCCGTGTCCGCAGTCAATATCAAACGTAATATATATTGTAGTATATCGGTGACAATATGGCTAAAAAGAAACCTAAAAAATCCTCTGCAAAATCAAATCAACCACAGAAAAAACAATCAAAAAAGTTCCCGATAATCATAAGCATTATCGTTCTTGCAATTATAACAGCGGCAACAACTTTATCAATAGTCAGCTGTTCTTCACAGCAAAAACGCAACAACGAGCTTTGCGCCTATCAGTGGATTCCGTCAACGGCAAAGAACGCAAGCGGCGACGAGGTGGAAATGTCGGAAATCTACAACACCAACTACACTTCCTATCAAGGCTCACTCACCTTTAACGAGGACGGCAGATTTTCCCTCTGGCTCTCACCGGGAACATCCGACGACGGAACGCACACAGGCAGTTTTACCGTCAATTCAGATGATGAAATTGAAGCGTATTTTGATGACGGCACGAACACTAAATTCAAAGTTGAGCGCAAAAACGGCAGTGTAAACGGAATAATCATCAACTATACCGATTACGAGATATACTTTACACATTAATAAAAATGTAGCGAGCGACGCCCCCGTCGCGCAAAAACAAGGAGCATAAAAAGTGATACAAAACACAGAAAACAAAATCGGCAGAATATATCTTTTTGACAACATAAAATTTCTTGCAATTCTGCTTGTAGTAATCGGTCATGCAATTAATTTCCTGACTGAAACAGACGGAAATATGCTTGAAAAGAGCCTGTTTCTGACAATCTATTCAATTCATATGCCGCTTTTCATTTTCATAAGCGGACTTTTTCTCAAACCGATGGACAAGTCAACAAAATTTCCGAAGCAAAAGGTAATTTCATTCGTCCTTATCGGAATAGTACTGCGAGTAATGATGTCAGTTCTCCGCCTGTTACTCGGCAAAAATATGAACTATTCACTGCTTGATATGTACGATTCGTTCACATGGTTTATGTGGGCAATGGCAGTGTTCATAACGTTGATGTGGCTTTTCAGGGAGTACAACACCAAAATCATACTCCTGCTTTCACTTCTGATCGGCTGTATGGCAGGTTACGATAAATTCCTCGGCGATAAACTTGCCCTAATGCGAATAGTAGTATTCCTCCCGTTCTTTGTAGCAGGCTATATGATAAAGCCCGAAAGCCTTGCCGCTTTTTTGTCAAACAAGTGGGTAAAAGTCGTTTCAATATTTGTAGCAGTCGGATTTTTAGCACTTTTCTTCATAAACACCGATATATATCAGTACTTAAGACCGATTTTCACAGGCAGAAATTCATTTGAAGTACTCAAAGAAGGCAAACCCTTCGGTGGATTAATAAGACTTCTCTGCTATGCAATTTCAACATTGTTCGGCTTGTCGGTAATGAGCCTTGTGCCTGACATAAATCTGGGAATAATATCGAAAACAGGCTCCAAAACCCTGCAAATCTACTTCTGGCATCAGGTATTTCTGGTATTGCTCTCGCATTTCGGAGTATACGAACTCATCTCATCAGTCACAGGCGATACAATTGCAACGGGAGTATATATACTGATAGCCGTAGCAGTCACCTTTGTATGCTCATTGTCGGTATTCTCATTTCCGTCAAAACAGCTCCTTTCATTCGGCAAAAACAAATAGAAATAAACAACAAAATACTGATTATCTATCCGTGGCTCCCCTTTCGAGGGGAGCTGTCATTTTGCCTGCAAAATGACTGAGGGGTGGAGATGAACTTTTCCTGATATATGCAATTTTATCTGACCTACGACCTTATGCAAACATTTCCATAATATTGTAGCGAGCAACGCCCTCGTCTATCACACCTCTCCGCAAACGTCACCTACGCCGTAGGGACACGGCGTGCCGTGTCCGTAGTGATTATCAAACGCAACCGAATATTTCAGTATTATCGTTACAAACCAATCTTTCCGTAGGGGACGGCATCCTTGACGTCCCCAAAACGTCACCAATATATCAATACAAATTCTTCATAAAACACAATGAAATACTAAAATACTACACAAAATCATATTTCAATAGTTGTATAAAACGCTGAAATTTAAAAATAATGCACAAATATTATAAAAACAAATAAAAATATAAATTAATTATGCTATAATAACGCTGTAGAAAACACCAAAATAACGACATATTTTAACAAATAATTATAATAATCACAAATTATTTTTATAAAATGACAACTATAATTTATTTATAACACAATAATTCATTAAATATAACAAATGGAATAAAATGTATTTAAAACTATTGAAATAAATTCATTAAAATGTTATAGTGTCATAAATAAATGTGGGGAACTATACCCTTTTTCAGCCGAAGTCACCCGATTTCACTGTAGGTCAGGCAGTAAAAGCTGAACAAATCTTTTTGATTTCCAAAGAATATAGTTCTCTGCTTTACCAATATAAAAAGGTTATGGAGGTAATAAAAAATGAAATTTAAGTCAAAATCCTTGATTTCCATTATTTTGTCAATAATGATGGTAATATCAATGATTCTCGTAGCAATACCGGCTAACGCTGCTGTAATTGACAGCGAACCTGTCGGAGCAGGTACTTATTATTTATGGTATACGATTGGCGCTAATACTGATTATAGTAGTTTTACTAAAAAAGTTGAAATGACAGCAGATGGTACTAACTATGTAGCTTCATTTGAAGATTCTTCGTTAAATGCCAATACTACTTTTGTTTGTTATATTAACACTGACTCAAGTACTATTACGACTGGTTTGAATACACTTGATTCAAAGACTACCGGTACTTTTGATTCAACTAATTTTCATTGGTTGAATGTTGGTAACAGTTATAATCAAGGTTATTACTATTATATCAAATCACAAGTTCAATCATCTTTTAAAGTAAAAGTTACATTCAACCCGACAGCCAATACTATTGCTTTATCAAAAGATGATGGTACAACACCAATAGAAACTACAACACAACCTGCAACAGAAACGACTTCTCCTGTTCCAACAACATCTTGGTCTATTGTTGGAAGCGGTATTTTTGGTAATGAATGGGCTGCAAACTCTGGTTCAGCCGTTCCATTAGATGAAACATATGCAGGTGACTCGAATGTTGTTTGTAAGACGGTTACTTTTACTGAAGATACCTGGTTTAGATTTTCTGACGGTACTAACACATATTACGGAACTAGTAACGATCAGGCTTTAGGTGACTCTTCAAATAAGATTAAACTCAATCTATATTCTTCGGGTGAATTTGCATTTAAAAACACCGATGCTCAAACAATAAAGATTTGTCTTGATACATTAAATAAAAAGGTTTGGTACGAAACAGCAACCGGTCCTATAGAGCCGACCGAAGGCGACTTCAAAATCGTTGACAAAACCGATGCAAACGGTAAGCTTACATTCTCTGCTCCCGACAAAGCAGCCGGCACAGCAAATGCAGGCGACGAAGTAACTGTAACAGCAACACCGAGCAGTTATTTTGAGTGCAAATCAATTTCTGTATCCTACAAAGATAACAATAAGGTTGCACATGATATTAATGCAACTAAAACTGCCGACAATACATTCAAGTTTACAGTTCCTGACGGTCTTGCTACAACCGATGTTAAGAGTCAGGAAATTACTGTAAAGGGTACATTTACCCTTACTTCAACAGGTAAGCTTGATTACGTCAAAGCTCAGAATGATGGTTTGTGGATAGACGTTGCTCCTTATCAGAACGACTCAACATCAACACTTATAAAGTGGAACAATTATTATGGTAAGAATCACAACACAACAAACCCCTACACATTCTACGTTCCAAAGAATGTTAATCTTTCAAATGCTGTAATTTACAATGTAACAGGTAGTCAGATTACACTTGGCGGACAAACCATTGCAAACCAAAGTAAAGCAGAAAACGTTAACCTTGTAATAGGTGATAACACAATTACCGGCGGTTCTGTCAGTAAAGTCAAGGTAATGCAGGGTTCAACAAACGCAATGTTCCTTACAACATCAACTGCACTACCTACACAATATAATCCTGCTGTTACAGGCAGTAGCATAGCTGAAGAAGACGCAGCCGCAAAAGCATATAAAGAGAAGGTTAACTATAAGGGCGGATCTTGCAAAACAATGACTAATACCGGCTCTGAAGCTTCTTTCTCATCTGCAATGGGACTTTCCAGCATAAAGGGTAGAGGTAACTCCTCTTGGAAAGCAAGTGCGATGAATTTCGGTAAATATGCTTTCAATATGAAACTTTCATCGGCAACAAACCTCTTCGATATGGATACAACCGAGTCGACCGGTTCAAAGAGCTGGTGCTTGCTTGCAAACAACGCAGATGAGTCAATGCTCCGCAACGCTCTTACATATCAGCTTGCAAAAGACATTGGTATTTTATATTCTCCCGAATTTAGATTTGTTGACATCTACGATAACGGCGAGTATATGGGTTCTTACCTTGTTACAGAAAAGGTAGACGTAGGCTCAAGCAAGCTTGTTAAGGGTGAAAGCTTTGATGATATTAATGAAAAGGCAGCAGGTACTGTTGATGAAACAACCGTAACTAATGAAGAGTATTCATACGGTACCGGTACTTATGCAATGAGCTATGCAAAGGTTACCTCTGATGGTAATACTTCCTCAATTGCTTCAAAAACTGACGGTAAATACTTACTCGAGTTTGAAATTACAGAACGCTATACTGACGAAGCTTCTTGGTTCACATCTCCAAGAGGACAGCACGTTGTAGTAAAGAGTCCTGAATTTGCAACAAAAGAGCAGGTAACATATATTGCACAGAAGTTCGCTGCAATGGAAGATATTGCATTTACAACAGGTGCAACAAAAGCACAACTTTCAACAGTAATGGACGTTGAATCCTTTGCAAAGATGTACCTCATTCAGGAATTCTCGTCAAACCTTGACGCTGCTTCAACAAGCTACTACTTAACATTTGACTGCAGTAAAAACGATGCAAACGGCAATGGCGCAGTATTCGTAGCAAATCCTGTTTGGGACTATGACTGGGCTTATGGTCAGTACGAGAATACTACTAAAAAAGGTAAAGTTGGCAATTCTGAATACATACTTAATACAAAAGATGCCGGCAAAGTAAGTGATGGTAATAACTACTGGGTAGCAAAGTATAAATATTTTGATGACAGCAAAGGCACTAATGGCACAAAATACAGCATTCAATCACAGCTTGCAAGTCAGAATTCAGCTTTCAAAACTGAAATCAGAAAGCAGTGGGAAGGCGCTAACGGCTTCTACACAACAATTCAGAAATATTATGGTACAAATGGACAGATTAATACCTGGTATAATCAGATTAAAGAATCTGTAGATATGAATGAAACTCGTTGGAATTTCATTGATAAAGATCCAATCAGTAGTTGGGGTTCAGTCAATACTGGTGCAAATCATCAAGAAGCAGTTAATTCACTTAACACTTGGACATCTGATCGTGCAACATGGCTCAATGCACAGTTCACAAAAGATTCCGAGTACACTCCTTTCACTCCCGCGACACCCGCTTCAACAGTTACAGATGTAAACGGCACAACAAAAAATACATTTGAAGTAGGCGAGAGCTTCCTTATCAATGTAACAACAGTTGAAGATGATGTTACATACAGCGTTTACCTTGGAGACACTCCGGTCGGCGATAACGTTGAAAACGGTAAAATCAAGGTTGTTGCAACTGCTGATATGATTGGTGCCAAGACCTTCACAGTAAAAGCAACCTATGGCGACAAGGTAGAAACCTCTACTGTTTATGTAACAGTCACAGCGTCAACAGATGTTAGGACAATCAAAATCTACTTCAAGACAGCAACAGCTCCTGCATATGCTCCGTCTGTAAGCTTTGACGGCGGCGACGCAACAGCAATGACAAAATCCTCTGAACTTGGTAAGGATTATTCCGGTGCGTTGACCTTTGCGTGGTATAGTGTTTCAATCGAAAACGTAGACACAACAAAAACCCATGCACTTACATTCACTTCAAAGAGAACAAAGCTCAATGCAACCTGGAACGGTAAATTGACATCAACAGCCAGCTACTTTACAGCAGATAACCTTATGAGTGATACAGTAGCAGTTGACCTTACCGGTAAAGGCGATATAGAGAAAAACTTCTTCTATTCAGCAACAAATATGGTTTACGACAGTACTGACGCAAAGAATAAAACTCTTGGCTTTACTTTCGTTGGTGGTGAAAGAGTAAAGATGGGTTCAGTAGTGAATGATTCAAACGGAACTGTAACTGCTGTATCAGAACCTACTGTAAAGTCTGCAACATATATCCAGATGTTAAATGCAAGTATGATTACAGTTTCATCTCTGCAGAGTGAGCTTTACGATGTAAACTTTGACGGCAAGGTTGACGTCAAGGACGCAACATACATTCAGTATGCACTCGCAAGCTGATAACATTGTGGTCAGACAATGTTAAAATAAATAATTGCGCTTTAATTACGAATAACAATTTTCCGTGTGGGCGGCTAATCCCGCCCATATGGAAGAAAAAAACAATTTAATTTGTTAATTGTAAATTGTTAATTATAAATTGCAAGTTGACAAATAATTGTTGATTGTAAATTGTTAATTGTAAATTGTTAATTGTTAATTATAAAGGCGCACCGTAAATAAAATTTATGGAGGTATATTAAATGAGACATTCAATTAAGCGCATAAGCAAATCAGCGCTTTCCGTCATCCTCGCATTGATGATGGTTGTTTCAACAATGGTAGTCGGTATTGTTACTACCAGTGCCGCAAATGGTACCATAACGGTATATTTTAAAGATACTCTTGGCTGGAACGGAGCTTATGCGTATTTTTATAAAGGCGCATATTGGGATGAAGAAAAAGGTACAGGTTCACAAACGAATAATTCTAACTTTGCCGATGGTCCTATTACTATGAATAAAGTAAGTGGAACTGATGATATTTATTCATGCACTTATACCGGTGATTATTCAGAATACATTTCATTTACTAAAGCTTCTCAATCTAATTATGGAAACTTTCATAAAACTGAAGTAGTATATAGAGGAGATTTTAATACAAGTAATCCCTTATATACTCCAGACAATTCTCAAAATTATACTAAAAATGAGTGTACTTATTATTCTGAAGGTACTTGGTCAACCTATAGTGGCAGTACCGGCTCTGGAGACACTAAAGCAAACTATTATTTGCGTGGCACTTATAATAAGTGGGAAACCGGTATTAAAATGGATCAGAGCTCTGATAATACTTTTGCTTATACAAAAGTAACAGGTAATGGTACTTTTAAGATTTGTAATGAAGCAGATAACTGGAACTGCTCTGAAATATACGGCGGTCAGAACTTCACGAATAACCCGTCTAATATTACAAACATTGTATCTTTATCTGATGAAGGCGGAAATGACCATAACTGTAATGTATCAAATCAAGACGGTGTTGAATTTTATATTTTATTGTTGTATAAAAATACAAAATACAATTCAACAGATAATAATTTGATTTGTGCTACAACAACATTACCCGGAACAACAACCTACTACACCGTAAACTTTGGTGCTGGTTCTAACGGTTTAATTACTGCTTCAGCAAATGGTTCTCCTATTGGTTCAACTGTAACAGCCGGCACAGAAGTAACCTTTACTGCAAGTCCTAACCCTGGTTATGAAGTAGAAGGCTGGTACATCAGCGGTTGGATTGATAAAGGACAAGTATGTAACCCTGACGATAAATACAAATTTACTGAAACTGCTACAAGTGGTGAATATTCTTTAAATTATACTTTCAAAAATGACGAGGCTGGTTATCAGTATATTACAATTAATGATGGTACTAATGTTTACCACCCAAATGATAATAACGCCGGTTCAGGTACATCTGCCGGTTCTACAACTGATACGAATTTTAACACCGGTAATAAGTGGAAAGTACCAGCTACTTCATATCAAAGCGTTACATTCACTTGGAATGCAGATACAAGGACTCTTTCATGGACAGAAGCAACTTCAAAGCCTGTTCTTGCTACTCCTACGCTCACCTTCTCTGCACAAGAAATTGCTGAAAGCGCAACATCGGTTACATTAACTGTTTCCAACCACATCGCAATTTCAGAAAATGCTCCAGATGTAACATATCATCTCTACAAAGACGGTAACCTTTATAAGACATTCACAACTGATACTTATGAGATTACCGAAGCAGGCTCTTACAAGGTTAAGGCTGTTCCCGGTCCATCTTCATCCGATAATTATAATGAGTCAGCATTTTCAGATGCAAAGACTATTACAAAAGCAGGTAACCTTGCTTATAAGTATTATCTTATCGGTGACAACGGTAAAGTTTCTTACGAAATGACTCCGTCTGAAACAAATCCAAAGATTCTTTATTCTTCAATCAGCTTTAACAAAGAATATTGGTTTAAGATTAAAAGAGTCAGCTTAACCGAAAGTAATGATGTTAAGTATTCTCAAACAACCAATGATAACTTTACGCTTACGCCTTCAATTTCTGATAATATCACTACTTGGGGCGACAGCTCTGCCACTAACAGCAAAAACTACATTTTCAATCAGTCCAACGTATATTACATTAAGCTTGATTTCACATCCTCTGATACTAATCCTGTAATCAGTCTGTCACAGACTACAGACGGTAAGAAATCTATCAATGTTTACACAAAGGACGGTACAACGGTAGAAGGCGGTACAAGTCCGCTTGGCGATACTGTACTCACAGATAATAGCAGTGGTGAACTTAATCTCTTGACAGAAAACGAAAAATATAATGTTTACACCGCAAATTCGGGAGATTATCTTACAATTCAGACAACTATGACTACTGCAGCTGCTGCTAACGGTTATTATGTTTACGCTTTCTGTGTAAACGGTATTTCCTATCCCGCTTCTGCAAATGCAAATAATGTATATGAAACCACATATAAGGTATCGGGCGACGAGAAAAACAACCTTGTAGAAATCACTCCGCTGTACTTCAATAAGAATACAGAAAAGAATAATGACTACATCACAGTGTACGTTGACGCTTCGGAGCTTGGTGACCACTGGGGCAACACAATTTCCTGTTACTCATACTATTACACAGGCGGTTCAAATAAAGAAGCATATAGCACTACCGGTTATCCCGGTCAGCCGATGATTCTTTCTTCAAACGGCTTGTACTACACAAGAGTTCCTCGTATTGCTTACGCAGACGGTAAGCCAAGAACAAAGAGCGACGGAACAAATTATACTATTTCCGGTATCACTCTTAACAGCTTTATTGAAAAGGAACTTCACGGAACACTTTATCCCGAAATCGGTAAAAACTATCAGACCTACGACTACGATGATTTCAAATACATTGCAGACCTTGGTTATGATACCGTTAAGTTTGAGATTAAATACAGAACAGGAGCTTCAAACCAGTATACTCTTTTGACTAATAATTATAATCATCCTACCGTTTCAGGTGCAATTGATAAGACTACCTATGCTAATAATAACGGTTGGGACGATTTGCTCAACTTCGATGACGAGCACGTTGACATCCTCGGAAATGTAATCAGTGATTACAATGCAAAGGGTTCTCATTTGTATGTTGTTTCAACAGGTAACCAGGACGTAGCTGATAAAGGTCAGTGGTCAACTGTTTGGTACGTTTACGACAATGATGGTAAATACATTACTCAGGGTGTTCCTTCCGACTTTATTGCACGTCCCGAAGGACAGTCGCAGACTACCCAATACACCACTATTAATGATAATAGTAGTTATAAAGGTGTACCTGTAAAGATTACTTACGAATCAGAGATGAATGCCGATACTTCATCTGCCGGAGTTGGCGGTAACAGCGGCGTTCGTATTGACGGTCGTTGGTTATACACAAAGTCTACCGGTCAGACTGTACCCGTTACAGTAAAAGTTCAGTACAGAGATAATGAAACTGCAGCGTGGAGTCTTGATGAAAGTGAAACCGCAGGTACTGTAAAAATTGATGATATTACTTCGGTAAACGGTGTCGCATCAAAGGACTTTACAGAACGTAACGTTAATGCAGCTATCACTGCAACATCAAAGAGTGGTTATGTGTTCGTTGGATGGGGAACAGTTGATGATGAAGGTAACAACTATTCACCGCTTCCTGTTACCTCGTCTTCAATGGACTTCCTCGTTGATAAATCCTATAACATTGTAGCTCGTTTTGAAAAGATTGAGGAAGGTGTACTTAGCATTACTCATGAAAAGTATACCGGTCCGGATGCTCTCGGCGGCGGCGGATATTATCTTGTTTCTGCTGTAATTAAGAATAGACAAGGTAGCGAAATTCAGTCGTTCCCCGAAACTGAGGCAGCTATCAACATCGCATTAACACCTGAGATGCTTTCAGGCAAGTATACTATTGACATCACTCTCAAAACAATTATGAAGGGTGAAAATACATTTGTTGATTACTTCAGATATGATGCAAATGATTATATGATTATCTCCGACGATAACACAAGCAATGATTATATTGGTAAATCCGGTACTGCAACACAGACAATGACATTAAATGTCGAAGATTTGTATTTCGGTAATAGATTAGAGGTTAGCTCTTTACAGTATTATTCTGACATAGCTCCTGTTACCAAGAATGCAATTCTTAACTATAAGTACTACAACCGTTTTGGCGATGAGAGAACCTACACAAAGGTTGTAGAGCTTACGGATGATTACCTGCAGGAACATCCGGATTATTTTATTACTGATGATTTGATTTACGATAATGCTCCTGCTGTTGAAGACCTTCATAAGGATTGCACATGGACAATAACAGAACAGAAGGTTACTAGACAGGGTACTACAGCAACCCTTTGGGGTACTCACTCTGAACTGATGCATACAGTATATTATAGAACTTCTGATAATGTAGGTTTTGCTTTCAAAAATGTTAAAGATAATGATTATCTCCTTGATGGTTCCGATGAATTTTTCGTAGCTAACTCCAAGAGTGCTGATGGTGATACAAACTTTGCTTATTGGATTGTTTATGACTTAAATGAGCATGATAAGGGAATCAATAAGGAAATTGCTAAATGTTATTCAACTAAGTTCAATTTAAGAATTTTAGGTGATTATTACATTTATCCTGTTTATTCTAATGAAAAGTCACAGTCACTCACAATTTCCGATCCTACATTTACTCGTGAGCAGTACACAGATTCAACAGGTGAAGTTAAGTCAGACTATCTCTATGCAGACTTTATCGTAGCATATATGAGCTCAAACGGTATTCTCCTTAATGGTGAACTTGCAAAGGATAAATATCACACAGGTTTGATTGTTGAGTTCAGTAATAATCATAAGATTGAAAAACCTGATGCGGTTGATGCAAAACTTACCGCTGATGAATTTAGCGCTCTTAAAACGGCTTATACAGCAGAAGAAAGCTTTTCAAAATCTGAAATTCAAACTTTTGCTACATCTGATAGTACATCCGGTTCAGTTACAGCAGATGAAAGCAAAAGCAAAGCTATGTATAAGTTTGATATTAAGAACGAGGATTACAACAATAAAAACAGACTTGATTATTATGTAAAGTTCCCGAACACTGCTTATTACAGACACTATGTATATAAAGCATATTACTATGTTTATTATACAAATGATAATGGTGAAGTGGTATATGATATGACAGAACCTGTTTACTTTACACTGTTTGACATTGGTAATTCATCAGCTGTTACTACAAAGACAACTGAGTAAGGAGGGCGTAGAATTGAAGAGAATATATGAAGAACCTTCGTTTGATTTAGAAAAGTTTTCTTTTTCTGAAATTTTGTCCGATTATATGGACGATAGTACTCCGGAGGAAACAAGAAACGAAACCGGCGAAGAAGTAAGCGGCAGTCCGATTTAACTAAAATGTCTTAATAATTTAGAGGGGCAAATCTCATTTGCCCCTCTACCTATAAAAGGTGATTATATGAAGAAAATCAGATTTATTTTCACTTCTGTTTTAATTCCTGTAATATTAATTTTTTCAAGTCTATCGTCAGCTTTTGCTGCTACCTACTTCAGTGACGGCAATTTTACATTTATGAAAAACGGTGACGGTACAATTACTATTACGGAATACAAATTAAAAGACGGTAACATGGTTGTTCCCGAGAAAATTTTCGGAGATACTGTTGTTGCTGTTAAAATGATGGCTTTTTATCAAAATGACTATATTGTTTCTGCGTCTTTTCCGGATACACTGACCTCTATTGGAGATGCAGCTTTTTACGAAGCGTCCAATCTTCAGTCGGTTGTAATTCCTGAAAATTGTCTTAATGTTGGCATTGGTGCTTTACAAAACTGTCCTTCATTAAAAAACGTAGAGATTAAATCGCAGTTGACTGAAATTAAAGATCAGGTATTTTATAATTGCAGTAGTCTTGAAACGATTGAAATACCTTCAACGGTAGAATCAATAGGCTCCTTTGCTTTTTCTGATTGTACATCTCTAAAGTCAATCACAATTCCTAAAGCAACAACTTCTATTGCTTCAAACGCATTCAGAAATTGTCCGAATCTTACACTTTATGTTTATAAAGATTCGTACGCACAGCAGTATGCTGAAGAAAATAACATCAATTTTGAGATTATTCCCGAATATAAAATCGGTGATGTTGATATGAACGGAATTGTCAATGTAAGCGATGCTACACTTATTCAGTATTACGCTTCCTCAATTAAGGATCTCTCCGATTATCAGCTTTCACTCGCTGACGTAAACGGAGACGGTGTAGTTAATGTACTTGACGCAACACAGATTCAGCGTATTCTTGTTGGATTTGAATAATTGATTTTAAGTATTTGTTTTAGGGAACGATATTAGAGTCGTTCCCTAAAATATTATTTGGAGGGACAATGAAATATCTTATAGCTGAACTTGTAACAGAGTTTGAACCAAAATATGATCATTTTCGAAATCTTGCAAAGCCTTTTGAATACTACGGCGACAGAAACACTGATATTTCTTTGTCTGTTTCAGATGAGCATATCAACTCCTTAATTAAGAGAATGGTACCGGGCACAACTATCGGTGCCGCAGAGGAATTTGCGTATGCAGGAAAATTTTGCAAAAGCATAATTAAATACAATGCAATGCTGATTCATTCATCTGCGATTGAATATAACGGAAAGGCTTATTTGTTTTCGGCAGATTCCGGAGTAGGAAAGTCCACACATACTTCCCTTTGGCGAAAAGCTTTTGATAATGATGTGAAGATGATTAATGATGATAAGCCGGTTGTCAGAATTTTTAACGAAAAAGCTGTTGTATACGGAACACCGTTTGATGGAGGAAGCGGAATAGCGAATAATATTTCAGCTCCGCTCGGCGCAGTCGTGTTCATTGAAAGAGGAGAGAGTAATTCAATCAGAAAAGCTGAAACGCCTGAAATAATAAAAAGGCTTTATTTTTCCACAGCTCATTTTGTCAGCAGAGATACCGCTGATAAAATGCTGACGAATTTTGAAAACCTGATTTCCTGCACAGATTTTTATATTCTGACGTGTAATATGGACATTTCAGCAGCCTACCTAGCTCGAAACGAAATAGTGAAATAATTAAATCAGGTTATCCCTTTTAGTAAGCTAAACAATAATTTAGCGTTGGAATTATAGTAACGTTGACGTAGGGACACGGCG